>NZ_JBJJLO010000007.1:0-101558 GCF_046230915.1 Pseudomonas sp. KCJK8993 | reverse complement strand
TGGCTACGACCGCACCGGTTCCGCCACCTTCGCCGCCGACGGCTACGACCGCACCGGTTCCGCCACCTTCGCCGCCGATGGCTATGACCGCACCGGTTCCGCCAACATCGGCTGATCGTTCTTCTGGACAGTACAGCCCGGCACTTGCGCCGGGCTCGATCTTTTCAGGGCGCGAATCCTGCACGGCGAAGCTGGAATTCGCCGGATGCGCACTGCACTATGGCGCCCCCTAAAGCTCCCAGCAGGAACCGCGAGCCATGCCCGACGATATCCATTACTACGAACCCGCCCAGGGCCACGGCCTGCCCCACGACCCGTTCAACGCCATCGTCGGCCCGCGCCCCATTGGCTGGATTTCCTCCCAGGACGAGCAGGGTCGCCTGAATCTTGCGCCCTACAGCTTCTTCAATGCCTTCAACTACATTCCGCCGATCATCGGGTTCTCCAGCGTCGGGCGCAAAGACAGCCTGAACAACATCGAGAAGACCGGCGAGTTCGCCTGGAACCTGGCCACCCGGCCATTGGCCGAGCAGATGAACCAGAGCTGCGCCGCCGTGGCCCCCGAGGTCGACGAATTCACCCTGTCGGGCCTGACGCCGGTGGCTTCGAAAGTCATCGCCGTGCCACGGGTAGCCGAAAGCCCGGTGTCCTTCGAGTGCAAGGTCACGCAGATCATCCAGTTGCAGCGGGCGGACAAGGAGCTGGTGCCGAGCTGGCTGATCCTCGGCGAAGTGGTCGCCGTGCATATCGCCAAGTGGCTGCTCAAGGACGGCATCTATGACACCGCCGCGGCAGAACCCATTCTGCGCGGCGGCGGTCCGGCGGATTACTTCCAGCTGGGCCCCGAGGCCCTGTTCAAGATGTACCGCCCGGGAGCGGTCAAATAGTCTTCCAGCACAATTGACCGTCGGCGTCGACGTCGATCAGCTGTTCGAGTTGTTGCGCGGCAGCCTGGTCGGCGTCATGGGCGGTCTTGAACTTCTGCTCGTCCAGGACTTTATGAAAGCGCGGGGCTCCTGAAACATCCAGGGCCTTGATGGCGATGGCGGCGCTGTATCCCCCCTCCCCTGGAACCACAGCGGAAACTGCTTCGTAATGTGCGAACTCTTTGCGTGCCATGTTGCGGGTCCTGGCCAATGGAAAGTCGGCCATTCTAAACCTTCAACTGGCCAGCTTGTGCACCGGCACGCCGTGCAACTGGGGGTACTCGCCCGGCAGTTCCTGTGCCGAAACGGTATCGAAGGTGTGCAAGTCCAGGCTGTCGACCACCAGGTCCTGGACCAGCTCGCTGAAGACCTCCATGGCCGGCGAGCTGAAATAAGTGGTCATCGCCTGCTGGCTGCTCCAGAACCCGGACACCAGCCACAACTGGGCATCGCACTGCGAGCGTTGCAAGGCGAATTGCAGGCAGCCGGGCGCCTGGCGGGACGGTTCGATCAGGCTGCTCAGGCGAGCGCCCAGCTCTGTGGAGCGCCCCGCACGGGCGCGGACCAAAGCCATATGGCTGACGGGAATATGCGTGGACATGTGCGACCCTCCCAGGTGTCGTCGAGGCAGCCGGGGGACAGGCTGCGACAGGATCCAACGATACGGGCCGCGGGTGAACCCGGGTTAGTCGATTCCTGCCGCTGATTTGCCCAATCCTGCGATATCGCCCACCACCAGCTTGCTCGTCCCGCGCCATGGGACAAAATGACTACAGCGGTGTTTCAAGCAAGTGAAACTCCAGTCGATGGGACAACCTCGTACATCGCGCGCGCAAGTAGCAGGATCAGGCAAGTTTTACGCAGGATCGGCCTAGCCTCCCCGCTTGCACAAACTTAAGCTGTGCCGATCGCAAAACCCCGGAGGCCGCCCCATGTCATCCCTGGAAAACCTGCCGGCTCCCCTCGCCCCGGAAATGGAACGCCAGCGTGCGGAGCTGGCGGCGATCATCGATCGCCATACCGTCGTCGACGGCAGCCACGCCACGGCCATCGATTCGCTGTTCGTCTCGCGCCACAGCCATACCCACCAGTTCGCACCGGTGCTGGCGCAGCCGGCCCTGTGCATCATGGCCCAGGGCCGCAAGGAGGTGCAGCTGGCCGACGAGACCTACAACTACGACCCGCTGAACTACCTGGTGGTCTCGGTTGCCGTGCCTTTGAGCGGCAAGGTGGCGCTGGTTTCCCCCGAGCAGCCGATCCTGGCCCTGCGCCTGGACATCGACCCCGGCGAGATCAACGCTCTGATCGCCGACGCCGGTCCCCTGGGCGTGCCCGCCCGGCCCACCGGACGCGGCCTGTACGTGGAGCGCCTGGATTCGCCGATGCTCGATGCGGTGTTGCGCCTGACCCGCCTGCTGGACACGCCCAAGGACATCGCCATGCTGGCGCCCCTGGTTCGCCGGGAAATCCTCTACCGCCTGTTGCGCAGCCCCCAGGGCCATCGCCTGTACGAGATCGCCACCGCTAACAGCCAGAGCCACCGGGTCAACCAGGCGATCGAATGGCTCAACGGTCATTTCGAACAGTCGCTGCGTATCGACGAGCTGGCGCGGGAAGTCAACCTGAGCGTGTCGACCCTGCATCATCGCTTCAAGGCGATGACCGCCATGAGCCCGCTGCAATACCAGAAGCAACTGCGCCTGCAGGAAGCCCGCCGGCTGATGCTGGCCGAAGGCCTGGAAGCCTCGGTGGCGGGTTATCGGGTGGGGTATGAAAGCCCTTCGCAGTTCAGCCGCGAGTACAGTCGCCTGTTCGGCGCGCCCCCCTTGCGGGACATGGCGCGCCTGCGGGCAGGCGGCTTGGGGCCGGGTTAGTGGGCCCGCACCACGTGCTTGATCTCCTGGAACGCCTGTAGCCCCCAGGGCCCCAGCTCGCGGCCGATGCTGCTCTGCTTGTAGCCGCCCCAGGCCGTCTGGGGAAAGATCACCTGCGGTGCGTTGATCCACACCAGTCCGGCCTGCAGGGCATTGGCCACCGCCTCGGCATTGGCGGTATCGCCACCCACTACACTGGCGACCAGGCCGAACTCGCTGTCGTTGGCCAGCTCGATGGCTTCTTGCTGGCTGTCGAAGCTGCGCACGCACAGCACCGGACCGAAGATCTCCTCCCGCCACAACCCGCTGTCAAGCGGCACCTCGGTGAACACCGTGGGCTGGATGAAGTAGCCCTGTGCCAGGTGCGCCGGGCGACTACCGCCACACACCAGCCTGGCCCCGGACTGCAAGCCACGGTCGATATGCCCCAGCACCCGCTGGTATTGCGCCTGGTTGACCAGCGCGCCCATCTGCGCCCCGGACTCGAACGGCTCGGCCACCCGGATGCCTTCGGCCCGGGCCTTGAGCCGGTAGAGGAATTCATCGGCCAGTTCAGCCGCCACCAGCACCCGGCTGGTGGCCGAGCACATTTGCCCGGCGTTGAAGAAACCACCGCCGCAGGCCAGCTCCACCGCCAGGTCCAGGTCGGCATCGGCCAGGACCAGCAACGATGACTTGCCGCCCAGTTCCAGGCTCACGCCCTTGACGGTTTCCGCCGCCCGCTGCATGACCTGGACACCCACCGCATTGCTGCCGGTGAAGGAGATCTTCGCCACTCGCGGGTCCGCCGCCAAAGGCGCCCCCACTGCCAGGCCGGTGCCGCAGACCAGGTTGAATACCCCCTGGGGCAAGCCGCTCTGGGCGACGATCGCCGCCAGCTCCAGCTCCGGCAACGGCGTGACCTCCGAGGGCTTGAGCACCACGCTGCAACCTGCCGCCAGGGCCGGCGCAAGCTTCCAGGCGGTGGTGACCATGGGGAAGTTCCACGGCACGATGAGCCCGACGATGCCGCATGGCTCGCGGCGCAGGCGGGCGCTGAAATCCGCGCTGGGCAGCGCCACCTCGGCATCCTGGCGAGCGTCCAGGCCCTCGGCCAGTTCGGCGTAGTAGTCGAACGTGGCGATCACGTCGTCGACGTCCATGGCCGCCTCGGCCTGTGGCTTGCCGTTGTTGCTCGATTGCAGTTGCACCAGGCGCTCGCGACGCGCAGCCACGCCAGTGGCGATCCTGCGCAGCACCACCGCCCGCTCGGCACCAGTGCTTCGGGCCCAGCGAGCCAGCCCGCCAGTGGCAGCACGCAGCGCGCGGTCCACGGCCTCTGGCCCACCGCCGGCCACCCGGGCCAGGGGGGCCTCGGTGGCTGGGTTGATCACTTGCAGCGGCTCATTGCCAGCCGACCATTGGCCGTCGATATACAGGCCGTCCAGCATGGGTTGCGCAGTCATGCCTGTACTCCCTGGGTCCAGCGATTCTGGTCGATTTCAATCAGGCTCGGGCCCTGGCGATCGACCGCCAGGCGCAAGGCCGCCCGCAGTTGCGCAACACTGTCGACGCGCTCGGCAGCGCAGCCCAGGCCCTTGGCCACGGTGATGAAGTCCGGGGTGTAGATGTCGACGCCCACCGGTTCGATGGCGCGATTGACCATGTACTTCTTGATCTCTTCGTACCCCTGGTTATTCCACAACACGACGATGACCGGGGTTTGTGCCTCCACGGCGCAGGCCAGTTCCGCCAGGGTGAACTGCAAGCCGCCGTCACCGATCAGACAGGCCACCGGCCGCCGCTGGGCCGGGCTCGAGCCACCGCCAAGCCAGGCGCCGATGGCCGCCGGCAAGGCATAACCCAGGGTGCCGTAGCCGGTGGAAGCATTGAACCAGCGTCGTGGCTGGTCAGGATTGAAGGTCAGGTTGCCGCTGTATACCGGCTGGGTGGAGTCGCCGACCAGGACGATCTCCGGCAACACCTCGACCAGGGTTTGCAAAAGCCGGGTCTGGGCCCGGGTCGGGGCATCCCAGATGAGCTCCAGCTCCTGGCGCAAGGCATCGACACGCACAGCCCCCCAGTCACGGCTGCGCTCGGCCAGGGTTTGCCGCGACAGCTCCGCCAGCAAGGCCTGGGCGGCGATATCGGCATCGGCTACCAGCGCCACTTTCGGCGGGTAGTTGCGCACGGTCTGGTCGGCATCGATATCGATCCGCAACAGCGTGCCGGGAATCTCGAAGCCGCCGGCGAAAGTCACGTCGTAATCGGTTTCCGCCAGTTCGGTGCCGATGGCCAGCACCACATCGGCCTGGGCCACCAGGGCCCGGGTGGCCACCAGCGACTGGGTCGAACCGATCAGCAGCGGGTGCGCCGCAGGCAGCATGCCCTTGGCGTTGATGGTCAAGGCCACCGGGGCCTGCAGCAACTCCGCGAGCTGGGTCAGGGGCGCGGCGGCATCGATGGCGCCGCCGCCAGCCAGGATCAGCGGACGCTTGGCCGTCGCCAGCAACTGGCCCATCTGCGCCACGGCCGCCGGGGCGGCGCCGGCCCGGGCGATCTGTACCGGCTCGCTGGCCAGCAGGTGGTCGGCATCCTGGACCAGTACATCCAGGGGAATCTCGATATGCACCGGGCGCGGACGACCGGCCTGGAACAGGGCGAAGGCCCGGGCCAGTACCACCGGCAACTCATCAGCACACATCAGCGTATGGGAGAACGCTGCCACGCCACCGACCAGGGCGCTCTGGTTCGGCAACTCGTGGAGCTTGCCGCGTCCGCCGCCCAGCTGGCTGCGGGTCTGCACGCTGGAGATCACCAGCATCGGGATCGAATCGGCATAGGCCTGGCCCATGGCGGTGGTGATGTTGGTCATGCCAGGGCCGGTGATGATGAAGCACACCCCGGGCTTGCCGCTGGTGCGGGCGTAGCCGTCGGCCATGAAGCCGGCACCTTGCTCATGGCGCGGGGTGACGTGGCGGATGGAGGAACGGGCCAGGCCCCGATACAACTCGACGGTATGCACTCCAGGGATGCCGAACACCTGCTCGACCCCATACCCCTCGAGTAACTTGACCAGTACTTCGCCACATGTCGCCATCTCATCGCCCTTTCTTGTTGGTTGATACCGAGCGGTCGGGAAACACCCGTGGACGCCGGCAGGGGGCTATTGGAACGGCGCAGCGGTAGCCGGAACAATGGATAAAAAGTCATACTAGCCATGTCCTCACGTCATGCCTGGCCCTCCATGAAACGCCTGCCTCCCCTGCCCGCGCTGCACACCTTCCTGGTCACCGCCCAGTGCTGCAACTTCACCCGCGCCGCCGAGCAACTGCATATCACCCAGGGCGCGGTGAGCCGGCAGATCGCCGGACTGGAAAGCCACCTGGGCTATCCATTGTTCCAGCGCCAGGCCCGTGGCTTGAGCCTGACGGCCGAAGGCCTGGAGTGGCTGCCACGGGTGCAGCAGGTATTCGAGTTGATCAATGGCGCGGTGGACGAGATCGGCAGCCGCAGCCGCAACCTGCGCCTCAAGGCCCCGACCTGCGCCATGCGCTGGCTGCTGCCACGGCTGTTGCAATGGCAGAAGGAACGGCCGGAAGTGCCGGTGCAACTGACCACCACCATCCAGCACGGCGTGGACTTCACCCGTGAGCCGTTCGATGCCGCGGTGATGTATGGCGCCCCGCCCTCCCCGAACCTCGGTTCGCGGCACTTGTTCAATGAACAACTGACCCCGGTGTGCTCGCGACCGCTGATGGAAGGCCCGACGCCACTCAGGACCCCGGCGGACCTGCAGCACCACCTGTTGCTGCATCCGTCCCATGACCAACGGGATTGGCAACGCTGGCTGAAGGCGGCGGGCACACCGTTCAACACCCTGGGCAAGGGCCAGCATTTCGAGACCCTGGACCTGGCGATGTCGGTGGCGTCCCAGGGGACCGGAGTGGCGATGGGCGATTGGGCGTTGATTGGCGATGACCTGAGCGCCGGGCGGCTGGTCATGCCGTTCGAATTGAAGATACCGACGGGCCAGGCCTATTACCTGGTCTACCCGGAACGTCCGGGGCCTTCGGCGCAATTGCTGGAGTTGCTGGACTGGCTGGTGGAACAGGCGCACCGGCGCTAGGGCGCTGCGCCTGGACTGGGGCCCTGCGGGCCCGTCGCAGCCTCGCAGGCTCGACAGCGACTACAGCCACGGTACGAACCGCCTCGTGTAGCCACTGCCGCAGGCTGCGTAAGGGTGCGCAGCAGCTGCAAGTTCCTGATTAGGGCCCTGCAGCCTCGCAAGCTCTGGCGGCTACACCGGCAGGTGCAGCCGCCATAACCCGTTAGCCGGATCAGTAACCGACGGTGAAGCGCTGGCGCACATGGGCCGGTTTTTCCACTTCGTCGAGCATGGCGATGGCGTAGTCGGCGAAGCTGATCCAGCTACGCCCTTCGGCGCTGACCAGCAGGTCGTCCTGGCCCAGGCGGAACTTCCCGGTGCGTTCGCCTTCGACGAACTCCGCCGACGGCGAGAGGAAGCTCCAGTCCAGGTCCTGCTCCTTGCGCAGGGTTTCCAGGTACACCCCACCGGCACTGGCTTCGGCCTTGTATTCCTCGGGGAAACCGGGGCTGTCGATGACCTTGCCGCCCCCCGGCAGCAACAGCGAACCGGCACCGCCCACCACCAGCAGGCGCTTGACCCCGGCCTTCTTCACCGGATCGATGATGGCGCTGGCGGCGATGGGGGCGAAATGCGCGGCGCTGAGCACCACGTCATGGCCCGCCACGGCCGCTTGCAGCGCGGCGCTGTCGGCCACGTCCACGGCACGGCTGACGATCCCGGCCCGCTGGCCGATCTTCGTGGTGTCGCGGGCGATGGCGGTGACGCTGTGGCCACGACGCAGGGCTTCTTCCAGGAGTTGGCTACCGGCCCGGCCGGTGGCACCGATGATTGCGATCTTGCTCATGACGATTCTCCAGTTGGCAAAGAGAGTACAGCGCCCCCGCTCCCGGTCCGGGAGCGGGGGTCAGGAAGGTTTCACCACTTCATTTCGCCCTTGGCGACCTTGGCGCTCAGCTCCAGCGAGCTGTCCTCGCCCAGGTCCGGGTAACGCTTCTTCATGGCCGCGATCAGCGCCGCGGAGTCCTTGGCCTTGGCGGTTTCCTCATCGAAGGCCTTGATGTAGTCCGCCGTGAAATGCACCGGCTTCAGGGAGCGCGCGCTGTCGCCCAGGTAGTGACCGGGGATCACGGTCTTGGGCTTGAGGCCTTCGATGGTCTTGAGGGTCTTCAACCACTGCTGGTGGGACTCGGCAGTCTGGGTATCGGCCATCCACACATGGATGTTCTCCGAGACCACCACGCCGCCGACCACCGCCTTGATCGAGGGAATCCAGACAAAGCTGCGATCCGGTTGCTTGCCATCCAGGCCGATGACGTCGAGCTTCTGCCCTTCCAAAGTCAGGCTGTGGCCCTCGAGCACGCTCGGCACGATGGTCCTGGCCGGAACGTCAGCGCCCATTTGCGGGCCCCAGAAGGCCAGCTTGCCTTCGACGGTGGCCTTGATGTGTTCGACCGTCGGCTGCGAGGCCACGACCTTGGCGTCCGGGAAAGCGCTGGTCAGGGTGTCGAGGCCGAAGTAGTAATCCGGATCGCCATGGCTGATGTAGATCGTGGTCAGGTGCTTGCCGCTGGCGCGGATCTTGTCCACCAGTTGCCGGGCCTGGGACTTGCCGAACTGGGCGTCCACCAGGATCGCGTCCTTCTTGCCGCTGACCAGCACCGAGCTGACCGGGAAGATGGCGTTGCTGCCGGGGTTATAGACGTCCAGTTGCAGGGTGGGCTCGGCAGCTGCGGCATGGGCGGCGAAACCGAGGACGGCGGTGGCCAGCAGCAAGCGTTTGAGTGAAGGGAATCCGATCATGGGGGGCAGCTCCAGCAGCGGTTGGCGTATTGGGAATGGAGCAAGCTTAGTTGCCAGAGTCGTTACAAAAAATGCGATGCTTGGACATAGTTTGTTTCTGAAAGCGGGCAAATCATGGATCGTCTCCAAGCAATGCGAGTCTTCGTCACCGTGGTCGATCTGGGCAGCCAATCGGCGGCGGCCGATCACCTGGACCTGTCGCGACCGGTGGTCTCGCGCTACCTGGCGGAGCTGGAAGACTGGGTCGGCGCGCGGCTGATGCACCGCACCACGCGCAAGCTCAGCCTGACTGCCGCCGGCAGCGAGATCCTGCCCCGTTGCCGGCAGATGCTGGAGCTGTCCAGCGACATGCAGGCAGTGGTGAGCGAGCCCGACGATGTCCCGCGCGGGCTGTTGCGCATCAGCGTCAGCACCTCGTTCGGCCAGTCGCAACTGGCCGCGGCCATGGCCGACTACGTCAAGCGCCACCCCGGGGTGAGCATCGACCTGCAGATGCTCGATCGCACGGTGAACCTGGTAGACGAACGCATCGACCTGGCGATACGCACCAGCAACGACCTGGACCCGAACCTGATCGCCCGGCACCTGACGGTCTGCCGCTCGGTGATCTGCGCGGCCCCGGCCTACCTGCGCGAACACCCGGCGCCCCAGCGGGTGGAAGAACTGAGCCAGCACAACTGCCTGACCCACTCCTATTTCGGCAAGAGCCTGTGGCACTTCGAACAAGATGGCGAACCGGTGTCGGTGCCGGTCCAGGGCAATATCAGCGCCAACGAGGCCAGCACCCTGCTGCGCACCACGGTGGCCGGTGCCGGCATCGCCATGCTGCCCAGCTACCAGGCCGGGGAATACATCAAGCGCGGGGAACTGGTGCGCCTGCTGGCCCATGCCGAACCTCGCCGGATGAACATCTACGCGGTCTACGCCTCACGCAAGCACATGCCGGCGACCTTGCGCAGCATGCTGGATTTCCTGGTGCTGAGATTTCCCCAGAAGCCCGCCTGGGACCAGGGGCTCTAACGGCGGGATGAGGCGCTGGGGCGATCCATTTGCTGAATACCCTGTCAAACAGCCGAGGTGGGGTTCCTGGCAAGTCCGGACAGCTGGCCTATTCTGATAACAGTGCTTTGGAAAATACCGAGGCACCGGTTCAGAGGTCATCGCCATGAACGTCAAGACAAGAAGATACCTGGCCATTTTCATGACCTGCACCGTGACCCTGGCGCTGTACGGCACCGCTGCCTATCGCGTCGAACAGGCCCGCATGCAGACTCGCGCCTATGCCAGTTGCAACCTGGAACGCTGCATCCCCCACAACGCCACCCTGAACGCTCTCAGGTAAGCGACAGGGATCCGCGGTCGCCGGCCTGCTCGGCCTTGAGCTGATCGCGGAAGACCTTGGGCGAGATGCCTACCCGGCGCCGGAACAGCCGGGTGAAGTTGGTCGGGTCGGAAAACCCCAGCTCGGCGGAAATCTCGTAGATGGTCATCCCGGTGTAGGTCAAGAGGCGCTTGGCCTCCAGCAACTGGCGCTCGTGCATGATCTGCAATGCCGGCTGCCCGGCCAGTTCGCGGCAGGTGCCGTTGAGGTGCGACACCGAGATCCCCAGCTTGTGGGCCAGGTCCTCGACCTTCACATGCTCGCGATAATGTGCCTCCACCAGTTGCATGAAACCGTTGAAATAGTCCCGGGCCCGCTGTGGACGCTGGCTGGCCTTGCTGCGTCGCAACGCCTGGCGCCCGACCCAGACCACGATCATGCCCACCAGGGAATGCATGAGCATTTCCCGCGCTGGCTGCTGGCCCTGGTACTCGTCCTGCAATGCGCTGAACAGCCCGTCCAGGTACTGCGCATCGTCTCCCGCCGGATAGCCGGCGCAAGTACCGAGGATGTCCCCTGCCTGCCCCAACTGGGCTTGCAGGTGCCCTACCAGCGGCGCCGCCAGGGTCACCACATGACCTTCGATGTCCTCGGAGAAGTGGAAGCCATGGACCGACAGCGCCGGCACGACCTGGATCGCCGCCTCATCCAGCAAGGTTCGCTGGCCCTCGACCTGCAACTGGACCTGTCCGCGCCGCACGAACAGCAACTGGCACAGGTCGGCATGCCGATGGGGCTTTATTTCCCAATGCAATTCGCGACTGCGCTGGCTGATGGGCTCGCAGTGCAACAGGTCGGGGGTGGGCCACTCCAGGCTCTCGCCATAGAGCTTGAATACGGGAATGGATGCAAGGGCTGGCTTGTTCATCACTGCGATCCGGGCCTCGGAGGAACGGGCAGGCATGGTGCCCAGGGGATGGGTACATGCGGATTCCGTTGGGTTGTCTTGCTCAATTGACGGATTCGCCCAATCAAAATGCAAGCATAGGCAACATTCATAAACACTCATTCTGTGGCCTGCCAGGCAGGACGCGCAGAGGTGCCACTATACAGAATGCTTCCCATTTCGCCGCAAGCAGCTCCGGGCACGTTTGATGAAATTACTGTCAGGAACATGCTTGCAGAGCTATCCGGTAGGTAGCTATCAAGTACACTGGCGCACACATCATTTGCCGGCGTCGCCCGCCAAGCCCATTGCCCACAGGTTTTTTCGTGTCTCACCTCCACCAACCTGGCCCCTCCCCGGTGGCCATCCGCAGTGTGCTGGTCGCCCTGATGCTGGCGATCTTCCTCGGCGCGCTGGACCAGACCATCGTCGCCGTCTCGATGCCGGCCATCTCCGCCCAGTTCAAGGATGTCGGCCTCCTGGCCTGGGTGATTTCCGGCTACATGGTGGCCATGACCGTGGCCGTGCCGATCTACGGCAAGCTCGGCGACCTCTACGGTCGGCGCCGGCTGATGCTGTTCGGCATGGGCTTGTTCACCCTGGCCTCGCTATTCTGCGGCCTGGCCCAGAACATGGAGCAACTGGTGCTGGCGCGGATCTTCCAGGGCATTGGCGCCGGCGGCATGATCTCGGTGAGCCAGGCCATCATCGGCGACATAGTCCCGCCCCGGGAACGCGGCCGCTACCAGGGTTACTTCAGCAGCATGTACGCGGTGGCCAGCGTCGCCGGCCCCGTGCTGGGCGGCTACATGACCGAGTTCTTGTCCTGGCGCTGGGTGTTCCTGATCAACCTGCCCCTGGGCCTGGGCGCCTGGTGGGTGGCCTATCGCACCCTGGTGGGGCTACCAGTGCCCCAGCGCAAGCCGATCATCGACTACCTCGGCACCCTGCTCCTGATCATCGGCCTCAGCGCCCTGCTGCTGGGCATCACCCAGATCGGCCAGGGGCACTCCTGGCGCAGTGCCGAAGTGCTCGACCTGCTGGCCATCGCCATCATCGTCCTGGCGCTGTTCGCCTGGCATGAACGACGGGCCCGCGAGCCGCTGTTGCCCATGCACTTGTTCGCCAACCGCAGCGCCCTGTTGTGCTGGTGCGCGATCTTCTTCACCAGCTTCCAGGCCATCTCGCTGATCGTGTTGATGCCCCTGCGTTTCCAGAGCATCACCGGGGCCGGGGCCGATAGCGCCGCGCTGCACCTGTTGCCCCTGGCCATGGGCTTGCCCATGGGCGCCTACTGCGCCGGACGGCTGACCTCGGTGACCGGTCGCTACAAGCCGATGATCCTCACCGGGGCATCGTTGATGCCGGTCGCGATCCTCGGCATGGCCCTGGTCCCGCCCCAGGCGGAACTGGGCAGCGGCCTGTTCATGTTGCTGTGCGGGGTAGCCAGCGGCATGCAGTTCCCCACTTCGCTGGTGGGCACCCAGAACGCGGTGGAACAGCGTGATATCGGGGTCGCCACCAGCACCACCAACCTGTTCCGCTCCTTGGGCGGAGCGGTCGGGGTGGCGTTGATGTCGGCATTGCTACTGGCCTTGCTGCAAGACTCTGGCCTGGCGCACCTGGGCGGCGGGCTGCTGAACGAAGGCCACACCGGCAATGCCCTGCTCGAAGGCTTGAATGCCGCGCCCGGCCCGGATCGGGACGCCCTGCGCAGCGAGTTGCTGTTGACCTTCCGCCACCTGCTGCTGGTTAGCGCCGGGGTCTCGCTGCTGGGCCTGGCGGCGGCGATCGCCATGCCCAACCGCCTGTTGCGCGGACGCGAGGACAAGGCCCGCTAAGCGGGCCGGGACGCACTGGCCTCACGGACTGTAGTAGCCCACCGCAACCAGCAGCCGGCCCACCTTGCGCAGGTAGGCGTGCTTGTCTTCGACCCGGCCGGTCACCGGGTTCTTCCAGCGGTACTGGTACTCGCCCTGGTCCTGGCGGGCCATGAGCGCCAGCATCGGCTCGCCCACCGGCTTGCCCTCGGGGTCCTTGACCTTGGCGAAGTCCGTGCCGAGCAACCGCAGGTTGGTGCCATGGGCCAGGTAGCGCCGGGTATCCAGATCGACCACGAACACATACAGGTCATCCTCGATGAACCCGCCCTGCAGGTCGTTGATGGCCGCAAGCGTCGCCGCCCGGTCGCGGGCCAGGGCCTCGGCGCTGCGCTCCAGCAACGCCCGGGCCTGGTCGGCCGACGCCCTGGGCAGGTAGTAGCCCACCGCCAGGATCCGCTCGCCGACGCGCTGGAAGTACACATGCTTGCGTTCGATCTTGCCGTCGGCCCAGTTTTGCCAGCGGTACTCGGCCTGCTGGATGCCGCTGCCCTGGGGAGTGTGCAAGGCATCCTGGAACGCCTTGCGCAAATCCGCTCCCAGCACCGGTGAGACATCGCGGCCGATCAGCGCCGACGACGGACCACCGCTGGCCAGCATCACACCCTGGGTATCCACCACGAACACATAGCGATCCTGGTCGACGAATTCACCCTGGCGGCTGAAGGCGGCGAACGCCTTGTCACCCTGCTCCTGGTAATAGGCCAGGGCCTTTTCCAGCAGCGCCCGCGCGGGGGCGCCATCATCGGCGGGAGCCGCGTGCAGCGCAGCGACACATAGCAACCACCACCAGCCCAGCCAAGCATGCTTGCGCAACAGCTTCATCGCCCACTCCTCGTTCACATCGACGTTCGAAGAGCGTAGCCGGCGGCGGCAGATGGGTAGACATTCAGCGAACGAGGGGCGGGCCCGGCCGCACGAAGCGCGACGGGGCCCTATCGGTCAGGGACGGGTGTTGAGCTGCTGCTGCAGGTTCTGGATCTGGCTTTGCAGGGTGTTGATGTTGCGGGTGACCTGGCCCCGGAAAGAGTCGAACTCGGCGGTGCTGGCACCGTTTTGCGCAGTGGCGGGACGATTGTCCTGCTGGCTCTTGAGCACGATCAGGTCCTGCTCCAGGCGCTCGATGGCGGCGCTCGGATTGCCCTGTTTCTTCAACGCGGCCAACTCGGCGGCCAGGCTCTTGAGCTGGGCATCGACCTTGCCGCCATCGACCTGGGCCCCCTTGAGGCTCGCCAGGTCGCCGCCCAGGGCCTTGAGCTGGGCCTGCAACTGGGTATTGGCCGCCTGCAACTCGGCGCTCCGGGCGCCCATCTGCTCCAGGCGCTTGTCCAGGTCGGTAGCCTGGCCGACCACGCCCTGTTGCTGCCGGCCCTGGTCCTGCAAGCGGCTTTCCAATTGCTTGATCTGCAGCTTCAGGGCTTCGCTGTCGGTGGTGACGCTGGTCTGGCTGGCCACCACCTTGCCGGAGATGTCCTGTAGCCGGCCAGCGGCCTCCTCGCTGATCCTGGCGAAGCTTTCCTGGGTGGCCACCAGTTGCTGCTCCATCAGCGAGATCTGCTGGAAGCTCCACCAGGCAAGACCGGCGAAGGCAAAGAACAACGCCCCCACCAGCGCCCACAGTGGGCCGGTGCCGGCTCCCTTGGCCTTGACCACCGGCGCGCTGCGCGAGTGGACCGCTGTGCGCTCGCGGGCACCGCTGGTGGCCGGGAAGACCTCGTCGTCGAGAGGATCGGCGCGCAGGCTTGGAACGTCGTCGAAGTCATCGTGTGCATCGTTACGCATTGGGCAACCTTTCTGAACCGCGGAGGGGGCTGGATGCGGCGAGTATAAACCGCCGATGGGCCAGGCCAATGGACAGGAGCGGACGCAGCCGGTTCAGTCGCCGGTTTCAGCCCATGTCCTGGGCCTGCCACCAAGTGCAGAACTCGTCCAGGGCGGCCCACAGGCTGACCTTGGGCTCGTAGCCCAGGTAATGCCGGGCGCGGCTGATGTCCAGGGTGAAATCCTTGTTCATGACTTGCATGCCCAGGCGCGACAGGGTCGGTTCCGGACGCCCCGGCCAGATCCGGCAGAAGCCCTCATTGAGGGCCGCCACGCTGTAGGCCAGGCCATAGGAACGGTAGCGGGTCACCTGCGGCACCTGCATCTGGCGCATCACGTAGTTGACCACGTCCCACAGCGGTACCGGGGCACCGTTGCTGATGTTGTAGGCCTTGCCCAGGGCCGAACCACTGGCGTGCAAGCAACTGAACAGGGCTTCGTTGAGGTTGTGCACGCTGGTGAAGTCGACCTTGTTCAGGCCATTGCCGACGATGGCCAGGCGCCCCTTGCGCTGCATCCTCAGCAGCCGCGGGAAGATGCTCATGTCGCCGGCACCGGTGACGAAACGCGGGCGCAGGGCCAGCACTTCGAGGCCGAACTCCTGGGCGCCGAAGACCTTCTGCTCGGCCAGGTACTTGGTGGCCGCATAGGGATGCTTGAAGCGCCTGGGCACCTGTTCTTCGGTCAACCCCAGGTGGTCGCGGCCATCGAAGTAGATCGACGGCGAGGACAGGTGCACCAGGCGCCGGACCCGCTGCTTGAGGCAGGCTTCCACCACGTTCTCGGTGACCTGCACGTTGCCCTGGTGGAAATCCTGGTAGCGCCCCCACAGGCCCACGGCGCCGGCGCAGTGCACCACGGTGTCGACGTCGCGGCACAGCTCGCGCACCAGGTCGGCGTCCCCCAGGTCGCCCGGGATGAATTCGGCGCCACGGCGCACCAGGTGCTCCGCGGCTTCGGCGCGGCGCCCGTTGACGCGCACCTGCAGGCCCTGCTCAAGGGCGAAACGGGCGAAGCGCCCGCCGATGAAGCCGCTTGCGCCGGTGACCAGAATCTTCATGAAATATTCCTAAGAAAGCAGTGACGAACGACGAGCTGCCAGTTGAAAAATCAGTGCACAAGCTGCCTGCTTGCAACTTGTCGCTTGACGCTTATGGCTGCTCCCAGGGCACCAGCCACTGTGCGGATGAGCGAGCCAGGTGCTCGGTGAGCAAGCCCAGCCGTTGCCCACCATTGCGCCAATGATGCCAGTACAGCGGCACATCGATGGGTTTATCCGGCAGCAGCTCCAGCAGCACCCCACGTTGCAACTGCTCGCGGACCTGCAACTCAGGCACCAGCCCCCAGCCCAGCCCGGCTTCAGCCAGGCGGATGAAGCCTTCGGAAGACGGGCATAGATGATGCTCGAAGCCGCCGTCCACGCCCAGGGACGCCAGGTAGCGATGCTGCAGGAAATCATCGGGCCCGAACACCAGCGCCGGAGTCCGGGCCAGTTGTCCGGCGCACACCCCCTGGGGAAAGTGCCGGGCGATGAAGGCCGGGCTGGCCAGGGCCCGGTAGCGCATGGCCCCCAGCAACAGGCTGCGGGCGCCGGCCACCGGTCGCTCGCTGGCGCAGACGCACGCGGCCACCTCGCCGGCGCGCATGCGCTTGAGGCCCACGGTCTGGTCTTCCACCACCAGGTCCAGGAGCAAGTGGTGCTCGGCGCAGAAATCCCCCACGGCTTCGGCCCACCAGGTCGCCAGGCTATCGGCATTGAGGGCGATGCGCAGGCGCTCCGGCCCCCCCTCCTCGTCCAGGGCCGGCACCAGGCTCTGCAGGTCGCGCTCCAGCAACCGCACCTGCTGCACATGGTTGAGCAGGCGCCGGCCGATATCGGTGGGGGCCGGCGGCGTGACCCGGACCAGCACCGGCTGGCCGACCCGCGCCTCCAGCAGCTTGATCCGCTGGGAAATGGCCGACTGCGACAACCCCAGCACCTGGGCCGCACGTTCGAAGCCGGCCTGTTCGACCACTGCGGCGAGGGCCGAAAGCAATTTGTAGTCGAACATCAGTTTTCCTAATGAGAGATCAGCACTATTGGTTTTTCTTATACAGCCTGGAACTGGAAAATAGCCAGCACAAAGCCTCTGTATCGCCTCTTAGTCCAAGGATCTTCTTCATGGCCGGTGAAACCTCCCTCGCGACCCTGCTGCGCAGCATGAGCCCACGGCTCAACGACGGCGAGTATGTGTTCTGCTCCATCACGGACCCCGGCCTGCTGCGGGACTGCGAAGTGCTGGGCAGCTTTCGCGAACAGGAAGGCCTGACGGTGATCCTGCGCCGCGACCAGGCCGAGCGCCTCGGCCTGGGGTTCGACTACGTCGCCGCCTGGATCACCCTCCAGGTGCATTCGGCGCTCCAGGCCGTGGGCCTGACGGCCGCCTTCGCCGGCGCCCTGGGCCGCGCCGGGATCAGCTGCAACGTGATCGCCGGTTACTACCACGACCACCTGTTCGTCGGCCTGGCCGATGCCGAAAAAGCCGTCCAGGTGCTGCAACGCCTGGCCGCCGGCGAGGAGCTGTAATCATGTGGCAAAGCTACGTAAACGGCCTGCTGGTGGCCGCCGGACTGATCATGGCGATCGGCACCCAGAATGCTTTCGTCCTGGCCCAGAGCCTGCGCCGCGAACACCATTTGCCGGTGGCCGCGCTGTGCGTGACCTGCGATGCCTTGCTGGTGGCCGCAGGCGTGTTCGGCCTGGCCACCGTGCTCGCCCAGAACCCGACACTGCTGGCGGTGGCACGCTGGGGCGGCGCGGCCTTCCTGATCTGGTACGGCGCCCAGGCCCTGCGCCGGGCGTGTTCGAAGCAGAGCCTGGAGCAAGGCGATGGCCAGACCGTGCGCTCGCTGCGGGCGGTGATGCTCAGCGCACTGGCGGTGACCCTGCTCAACCCCCACGTTTACCTGGACACGGTGCTGCTGATCGGCTCGCTGGGCGCCCAGCAGACCGAGCCCGGCGCGTACGTGGTGGGCGCGGCCAGCGCCTCGCTGTTGTGGTTCTTCACCCTGGCCCTGGGGGCGGCGTGGCTCGCGCCCTGGCTGGCCCGGCCGGGTACCTGGAGGATCCTCGACCTGCTGGTGGCGGCGATGATGTTCAGTGTCGCGTTCCAGTTGATCAGCGCCGCCTGACTTATTCCAAAAGGCTCTGGAACCTCTATCCCACACAGTTGTTGCGTGGTTAAGCCTCCCCCCCGATGCTATGATCCGAACCTTGCGCCGCAAAGAGTACAAACTCCCCGGCGCTTGTCCGGCCGCCCGTGATCGGCCTTGCGCTCACCGCAACTGACCTGATTAGGAGAATCACCATGGCTTTCGAATTGCCGCCGCTGCCCTACGCACACGACGCCCTGCAGCCGCACATTTCCAAGGAAACCCTCGAGTACCACCACGACAAGCACCACAACACCTATGTCGTGAACCTGAACAACCTGGTGCCAGGCACCGAGTTCGAAGGCAAGACCCTGGAAGAGATCGTCAAGACCTCCTCGGGCGGTATCTTCAACAACGCAGCCCAGGTCTGGAACCACACTTTCTACTGGAACTGCCTGGCGCCAAACGCCGGCGGCCAGCCAACCGGCGCCCTGGCTGATGCCATCAACGCAGCGTTCGGTTCGTTCGACAAGTTCAAAGAAGAATTCACCAAGACTTCGGTTGGCACCTTCGGTTCCGGCTGGGGCTGGCTGGTGAAGAAGGCCGACGGTTCCCTGGCCCTGGCCAGCACCATCGGCGCCGGCAACCCGCTGACCAGCGGCGACACCCCGCTGCTGACTTGCGACGTCTGGGAACACGCCTACTACATCGATTACCGCAACGTGCGTCCGAAGTATGTCGAGGCGTTCTGGAACCTGGTGAACTGGAAGTTCGTGGCCGAGCAGTTCGAAGGCAAGAACTTCGTAGCCTGAACCTGCCCGCAGTGAAAAAACCCGGCCTGGCCGGGTTTTTTTTGCCCATTGCAAAAGCGGGATCTTGTCCCGCCAGTTCCAGGCGCTAAGATTCCATGCAGGTAAAAAACAACGCTTTCCCCTCAAGTTGCATGACGTCGCTACCGACACACTGTCCACAGCTAGAGCAATCCTGATTCTGATCACCCGGGCCTCGCCCGCAGACGTCCTGTCCTCGGCCTTGATGTCACTTTGACGGCCATCATGGGATTGCCAATACTCATGGCAACTTGACGCTACGCGCACGGAACAAGGAATAGCCCCTTTGAAGCTGGAACTCAAAAACAGCTTGTCGGTGAAATTGCTCCGGGTTGTGCTGCTGTCGGCACTCATAGTGGGTGTGGTGCTGAGCTGCGCCCAGATCGTCTTCGATGCCTACAAGACTCGGCAGGCGGTGGCCAATGACGCCCAGCGCATCCTCGACATGTTTCGCGACCCATCGACCCAGGCGGTCTACAGCCTGGACCGGGAGATGGGCATGCAAGTCATCGAGGGCCTGTTCCAGGACGATGCGGTGCGCATGGCCTCCATCGGCCATCCCAACGAAACCATGCTCGCGGAAAAATCCCGCGACCTGCAGAAATCCTCCAGCCGTTGGCTGACCGACCTGATCCTCGGCCAGGAACGCACCTTCACCACCCAATTGGTGGGCCGAGGCCCCTACAGCGAGTATTACGGCGACCTGAGCATCACCCTGGACACCGCCACCTACGGCCAGGGTTTCATCGTCAGCTCGGTGATCATCTTCATCTCCGGAGTGCTGCGCGCCCTGGCCATGGGCCTGGTGCTGTACCTGGTCTACCACTGCCTGCTGACCAAGCCGCTGTCACGGATCATCGAGCACCTGACCAATATCAATCCCGACCGTCCCAGCGAACACCAACTGCCCCTGCTCAAGGGCCACGAACGCAACGAGCTGGGGATCTGGATCAACACCGCCAACCAACTGCTGGCGTCCATCGAGCGCAATACCCACCTGCGCCATGAAGCGGAGAACAGCCTCCTGCGCATGGCCCAGTACGACTTCCTCACCGGCCTGCCCAACCGCCAGCAACTGCAACAGCAACTGGACAAGATCCTGGTGGACGCCGGGCGCCTGCAACGCCGGGTCGCCGTGCTGTGCGTGGGCCTGGACGACTTCAAGGGGGTCAACGAGCAGTTCAGCTACCAGACCGGCGACCAACTGCTGCTGGCCCTGGCCGATCGCCTGCGCGGCCACAGCGGCCGCCTGGGTGCCCTGGCGCGCCTGGGTGGCGACCAGTTCGCCCTGGTCCAGGCCGATATCGAACAACCCTACGAAGCCGCGGAACTGGCCCAGAGCATCCTCGATGACCTGGAAGCCACCTTCGCCCTCGACCAGCAGGAAATCCGCCTGCGCGCCACCATCGGCATCACCCTGTTCCCGGAAGATGGCGACAGCACCGAGAAGCTCCTGCAAAAAGCCGAGCAGACCATGACCCTGGCCAAGAGCCGCTCGCGCAACCGTTACCAGTTCTACATCGCCAGCGTCGACAGCGAGATGCGGCGTCGTCGGGAACTGGAAAAGGACCTGCGCGAGGCCCTGGCCCGCGAGCAGTTCTTCCTGGTCTACCAGCCCCAGATCAGCTACCGCGACCACCGGGTGGTGGGCGTCGAGGCGTTGTTGCGCTGGCAGCACCCGGACCACGGCCTGGTGCCGCCGGACCTGTTCATCCCGCTCGCGGAGCAGAACGGCACCATCATCGCCATTGGCGAGTGGGTGCTGGACCAGGCCTGCCGCCAGTTGCGGGAATGGCATGACATGGGCTTCAGCGAGTTGCGCATGGCGGTCAACCTGTCCACCGTGCAACTGCACCACGCCGAACTGCCACGGGTGGTCAACAACCTGCTGCAGATCTATCGCCTGCCACCGCGCAGCCTGGAGCTGGAAGTCACCGAGACCGGCCTGATGGAAGACATCAGCACCGCCGCCCAGCACCTGTTGAGCCTGCGGCGCTCCGGGGCCTTGATCGCCATCGATGACTTCGGCACCGGCTACTCGTCACTCAGCTATCTCAAGAGCCTGCCCCTGGACAAGATCAAGATCGACAAGAGCTTCGTCCAGGACCTGCTCGAAGACGATGACGACGCCACCATCGTGCGCGCCATCATCCAGCTGGGTAAGAGCCTGGGCATGCAGGTGATCGCCGAAGGCGTGGAAACCGCCGAGCAAGAGGCCTACATCATTGCCGAGGGCTGTCACGAAGGTCAGGGCTACCACTACAGCAAGCCGCTGTCCGCGCGGGAACTTGGCGCCTACCTGAAACAGGCCCAGCGCAGTAACGCTGCGATCTTCTGAAGCCGGCGCGGCGCGGGGCTTTGCGCCCTGCGCGAAGGCTCTTCGGGGAAGAAATAATTACAGCGGCAACCCTTTACACATAATGCAAATCTTTCGCATTATGTCGCAGTTTTCGCGCGCCCCGCGCCGTCCACTCTCCTCTCGAAGCAGGATGTTCGCCATGATTCGTATGCCTCTGGCTACCGCCAGTCTGTTGGCCATCGCTATTTCCCTCGCCGGCTGCGGCGAAGGCAAAGACGACAAGGCTGCCGCTCAAGCACCGACCCCGGCTACCAGCACCGCTACTGCGGCCGGCGACGCCGCCAAGATCGACGAAGTCGCCGCCAAGGCCGTCGTCGCGCACTACGCCGACATGGTCTTCGCCGTCTACAGCGACTCCGAATCCACTGCGAAAACCCTGCAGAGCGCTATCGATGCTTTCCTCGCCAAGCCTGACGACCAGACCCTGGCCGCCGCCAAGGCCGCCTGGGTGGCCGCGCGCGTCCCGTACCTGCAAAGCGAAGTGTTCCGCTTCGGCAATACCATCATCGACGACTGGGAAGGCCAGGTTAACGCCTGGCCACTGGACGAGGGCCTGATCGACTACGTCGACAAGAGCTACGAGCACGCACTGGGTAACCCCGGGGCCAACGCCAACATCATCGCCAACACCGAGATCCGCATCGGCGAAGACAAGATCGACGTGAAGGACATCACTCCGGAAAAACTCGCCAGCCTCAATGAGCTGGGGGGTGCCGAGGCCAACGTCGCCACCGGCTACCACGCCATCGAATTCCTGCTCTGGGGCCAGGACCTCAACGGTACCGGGCCTGGCGCCGGCACTCGCCCGGCCTCGGACTACTTCGAAGGTGCCGGCGCCACCGGCGGCCACAACGATCGCCGCCGCGCCTACCTCAAGGCCGTGACCCAACTACTGGTCAACGATCTGGAGGAAATGGTCGGCAACTGGAAACCCGACGTGGCCGATAACTACCGCGCCACCCTGGAAGCGGAACCTGCCGAAACCGGCCTGCGCAAGATACTCTTCGGCATGGGCAGCCTGTCCCTGGGCGAACTGGCGGGCGAGCGGATGAAAGTCTCCCTGGAGGCCAACTCCCCCGAGGACGAACAGGACTGCTTCAGCGACAACACCCACAACTCGCACTTCTACGACGCCAAGGGCATCCGTAACGTCTACCTGGGCGAGTACACCCGTGTCGATGGCACCAAGATGACCGGCGCCAGCCTGTCGTCCCTGGTGGCCAAGGCCGACCCGGCCGCCGACGCTGCGCTCAAGGCCGACCTGGCGGCCACCGAAGCCAAGATCCAGGTCATGGTGGACCACGCCAGCAAGGGCGAGCACTATGACCAGCTGATCGCCGCCGGCAACGAGTCGGGTAACCAGATCGTGCGCGACGCCATCGCCGCGCTGGTCAAGCAGACCGGTTCGATCGAGCAGGCCGCCGGCAAGCTGGGCATCAAGGACCTGAACCCGGACAACGCCGATCACGAATTCTGATCTGCACAGCGTCCAGAAGGCGGCCCCCGGGCCGCCTTTTTCATGCCTGCGAACAGGCCCGGCGTCTGGCGCGAATCCGTTCCGGCGCCCTTGTCCTGGATCAAACCAAACGATAATTCCTCTTATTCAAACCTGGCTGCCCTGTTAGACTTTGCGCCCTTGTTTTGCTCGTTCTGCAGGATATCCGATGCCTTCGTCGCTGCTTCGCTGGTCCGCGCTGCTCATGGCCTTGAGCCTGGGCGCCTGCGATGATGCCCCGCGCTTCACCCAGGCCGAGCCCGGCGAAGCCGGTGCCGGGGGAGCGGCGACAGTCAACAAGAGCGATCGCAATGCCTTTTCCCTGCCGTCGGCCAATCTGCCGCCTACCCGCCGCCTGGATTTCAGCGTCGGCAACAGTTTCTTCCGCAGCCCCTGGGTCATAGCGCCCTCCACCACCACCGCCCGCGACGGCCTGGGCCCATTGTTCAACACCAACGCGTGCCAGAACTGCCACATCAAGGATGGCCGCGGACATCCACCGGCCCCGGGCGCACTGAACGCGGTATCCATGCTGGTGCGCCTGTCGATCCCCGATGATCCGACCCTGGCCGGGCTCATCGAGCGCACGGGCGTGGTACCGGAGCCGGTCTATGGCAGCCAGTTGCAGGACATGGCGATCCCCGGCGTGGCCCCAGAGGGCCGGGTGCGGGTGGACTACGAACCACTCCAGGTGCACTTCAAGGACGGCACCCAGGTGGAGCTGCGCAAGCCCAGGCTGCGGGTGACCGACCTGGGCTACGGCCCGATGCACCCGGACACCCGTTTCTCGGCCCGCGTGGCGCCACCGATGATCGGCCTGGGGCTGCTCGAAGCCATTCCCGAGGAAGCCATCCTGGCCAATGCCCTGCCAAGCAGAGAGAACCCCATCGCCGGTCGGCCCAATTGGGTCTGGGACGATGCCCGGCAAAAGACCGTACTGGGGCGTTTCGGCTGGAAAGCCGGGCAACCGAGCCTCAATCAACAAAACGTTCACGCGTTCTCTGGTGATATGGGCCTGACCACCAGCCTGAGACCCTTCGATGACTGCACCGACGCGCAAACCGCCTGCAAGCGAGCCCCCAACGGCAACGGCCCGGACGGCGAACCGGAGGTCAGCGACAACATCCTGCGCCTGGTGCTGTTCTACACCCGCAACCTGGCGGTGCCCGCCCGCCGCGATGTGGACTCGCCCCAGGTCCTGGCCGGCAAGAACCTGTTCTTCCAGGCCGGCTGCCAGTCTTGCCATACCCCAAGCTTCACGACGGCAGCCAATGCCGCGGAACCCGAATTGGCCAACCAGTTGATCCGCCCCTACAGCGACCTGCTGCTGCACGACATGGGCGAGGGCCTGGCCGACCAGCGCAGCGAGTTCAAGGCCAGCGGGCGCGACTGGCGAACCGCTCCGCTCTGGGGCATCGGCCTGACCGAAACCGTCAGCGGCCATACCCAGTTCCTGCACGACGGCCGTGCCCGCAACCTGATGGAAGCGGTGCTATGGCACGGTGGCGAAGCCGAAGGTGCGAAACAGCAAGTCCTCGCTTTCAATGCCCAGCAGCGCGCGGCGTTGCTGGCATTCCTGAATTCCTTGTAACGCTCGACTCATATGCTTTCTCCACAATAAAGGGAGCCCGAACATGTTCCGCCCCAAATTGCTCTTCACCAGCCTTGCCGCGCTCGCCCTGGGCGCCTGCTCGCCCCAGGACCCACAAGCCGTGACGTCCGCGGCCATCGCCAAGCAGGTGATCCTGCCGACCTACAGCCGTTGGGTCGACGCCGACCGCCAACTGGCCATCAGCGCCCTGGCCTTCTGCGAAGGCAAGGAAAGCCTGGAAACCGCCCGCGCCGACTTCCTCCATGCCCAGAAAGCCTGGGCCGAACTGCAACCGCTGCTGATCGGCCCGCTGGCCGAGGGCAACCGCTCCTGGCAGGTCCAGTTCTGGCCGGACAAGAAGAACCTGGTGGGTCGCCAGGTCGAGCAACTGGTCAACGCCAACCCGCAGATCGATGCCGCCGCCCTGAGCAAGTCCAGCGTCGTGGTGCAAGGCCTGTCGGCCTATGAGTACATCCTCTTCGACAGCAAGATCGACATGGCCGATAGCACCCAGAAAGCCCGCTATTGCCCGCTGCTGACCGCCATCGGCGAACGCCAGAAGCAACTGGCCGAGGAGATCCTGTCGAGCTGGAACAACAACGACGGCATGCTGGCGCAGATGAGCAAGTTCCCCAACCAGCGCTATGCCGATTCCCACGAAGCCATTGCCGACCTGCTGCGTGTGCAAGTCACGGCCCTGGACACCCTGAAGAAGAAGCTCGGCACCCCGATGGGCCGCCAGACCAAGGGCATCCCACAGCCGTTCCAGGCCGATGCCTGGCGCAGCCAGTCGTCGCTGCAAGGCCTGGAGGCCAGCCTCAGCGCGGCCCAGACCGTCTGGGCCGGGGTCGACAACAAAGGCCTGCGCGGCCTGCTGCCGGCCGAGCAGAAACCACTGGCCGACAAGATCGACGCAGCCTATGCCGCGTCCTTGAAACTCTTCGCCAGCACCCAGCGCTCGCTGACCGAAATGCTCGGCGACGACGCCGGGCGCCAGCAGCTCAACGACCTGTATGACAGCCTCAACGTGGTCCATCGCCTGCACGAAGGCGAACTGGCCAAGGCGCTGGGCATCCAACTGGGCTTCAACGCCAACGACGGTGACTGATGATGCTGCGACGTCAGGCTTTGGCACTGGGCAGCTTGCTGCTCAGTGCGGTGACCTTGGGCGGCTGGACGCTGTTCAAGCAAAAGGGCAAGCAGCCCTTGCTGCTTTCGGCCAGGGATGACGGCGACGGCAAGCATTACGCCGTCGGTTATCAACTGGACGGTAAACAGGTGTTTGCCACCCAGGTCGGCCAGCGTTGCCACGACATCATCAACCACCCGCGCTTGCCCATCGCCCTGTTCGTGGCCCGGCGCCCAGGCACCGAGAGCTACCTGGTCGACCTGCGCGACGGCAAGCTGCTGCAGACCCTGACCTCGCAACCCGACCGGCATTTCTATGGGCACGCGGTGATCCACAAGGATGGCGAGTGGCTGTACGCCACCGAGAACGATACCCGGGACCCTGGGCGCGGCCTGTTGGGGGTCTACCGCTTCGAGGGCGAACGCCTGGTGCACAGCGGCGAACTGTCGACCCACGGCATCGGCCCGCACCAGGTGTCATGGATGCCCGATGGGGAAACCCTGGTGGTGGCCAACGGCGGCATTCGCACCGAAGCCGAAAGCCGGGTGGAAATGAACCTCGATGCCATGGAACCAAGCCTGGTGCTGATGCAGCGCGACGGCACCCTGCTGAGCAAGGAAACCCTGGCCCAGCAGATGAACAGCGTGCGCCACATGGGCATCGCCAGCGACGGCACCATCGTCACCGGCCAGCAATTCATGGGCGCCGCTCATGAATCGTCCGAACTGCTGGCGATCAAGCGGCCCGGCCAACCCTTCAGTGCATTCCCGGTGGCCGAACAGCAATTGCAAGCCATGGGGCACTACACCGCCAGCGTCGCCGTGCACAGCGAGCTGCGACTGGTCGCCCTGACCGCTCCCCGGGGCAACCGTTTCTTCATCTGGGACCTGGACAGCGCTGCGCTACGAGTGGATGCCCCGCTGCCGGACTGCGCGGGGGTCGGCGCCGTGGCCGATGGCTTCGTGGTGACCTCGGGACAAGGCCGTTGCCGCTTCTACGATTGCCGTCAGGCGCAGATCGTGGCCAAGCCCCTGGAACTGCCTGCCGGGCTGTGGGACAACCACCTGCACCTGGCGTGAATACGGGGGTCGGGAAAATCAAAAGGCCTCGCATCGCGAGGCCTTTTGATTGGCAGGAAAACCCTTCAACTCTGGGGCTTGAGGCCCTGGCTCATGCCGAACATGAACAGCAACAGGTCATGGTCGGGCTTGGCCGCCGTGGACACCTTCGCCACCCGCGGCAACGGACAATGGGCGCTGCCCTTGGCCGAACTCAGCACCTGGGTTCGCGGCTGCTCCCAGGCAACCACCGCCAGGGAAGCAACTGCCAAGGCTCCTGCCAAGAATACACCTCGTGCAATTTCTAGCTTCATAGCTATAAACCTTTGATAGAACTGCCAAACGCCGTTCTGTAAAAATAGTAGAGCTTTTCCCAGTCGGTATCGCTCCACGACGAATGGCGGCGCAATTGCTTGAGATCGTGGGCCGCAGCCCGCTTGCTGCTCAGGCGCTGGCGGCATTTCTCGAAATCCAGCAAGGCGATCCTCGGTCGGGCCTGATCACCGTCACCGTCCACCCGCACGAACACATGCTTGGAATACAGGCAGCCATGCTGCCAGCGCCCCTTGTGCATCCGCGCCAGCGTCGTCGCCAGGGATTGCAGCACCTGGTCGTGGAAAGCCTCGCCGTGGCGCTCACGCTCGCCGGCGGCGTACCAGTTGTCGATCTCGACGAAACCATCGAGCGCCGCGGTCACCAGCAATGCCTGCCATTGCTGCTCCGGGCCGCGTCGAGCTCCGCAATAAACCAGTTCCGGGACTGTCACTTCCAGCAAGCGCAGGCCCCGTAACGCATCGTGCTCACGCAACACCGTGGGTCGACCGAAAGGGTGCAGCCAACTGCGGTAGATGTGTCCCACTTGGCGCTTGGCATAAAGCTGGCGTCCATTGCCACTCATCAGCCGTTGCACGCCACTCTCGCCACCTCGACGTCGATTGGGCTCCTCGACCCATTCGCCTTGTTCGTTCCAGAAGTATTCAAAACGATCTGTAGGCGCGGCATCCATTCCCGAAGCACATTCAACAGCCATCCTTTACCTCTTGCGTAGTACGTAAACTCGCCACATGGCGTAGAGCGGAAGGAAGTCCAGGTGTCGCTGGACGCTAAAGCCGGCTTGCCGGAATTCTTCTTCGACCGTGGCCGCCGGTAACACGAAACGATTCTGGTAACCCTGTTGTTCGGCGCCGAAAGAGCGCTTGCGCTCCATCCTTTTGCGTTTCCAAGCCTTGAAGTTGCCGTCGACCCACAACGAGACGATCACACTATCGCGGGTCACCCGCTGGAACTCGCGCAACAGCGCCATCCGATGTTGCGCCTCGCCGATATGGTGCAACAAGCGCATGGAGAAAATGCAGTCCACGGCGTTGTCCGGCAGGTCGATGGCAAACGCCGATGTCTGCAAGGGCCGTACCCGTTTTACCACTTCGGCAGGTTGCGCCACCGTGGCGGTGTTGAGCATAGCCGCTGAACAATCGGCGCCAATGATGATTCGATTGCTCTTTTCGGCCAGTAACGGCCAGAAACGCCCAGCGCCACACGGCAGGTCCAGTACCAATCCCGGATCGCCCGCCAGGGACAGGGCGGTACGCGCCAAGCGCTCATCACGTTTGTGGGACAGCTGGCGCGCCAGTCCATCCTGATGCTTGAGCAGGTACTCCAGGGCATGCTGGGTATCGTACTTCTCGGAAAACTTCAGCTTGATCGGTGCAACCATCGTCAGGACCTCCTGCAACTGATGGCGCTACCTTAAGCAGCACCATGTCAGCGACAGGTTGTTCCTGAGTGAAAACTTCGTATCGTCCAGCCAAGAAATATTGCAGGGTTTTACAGTGTACGAACAGTGGCCTGGGGCCATATCAAAGGGGAAATCGACAAGTGACAGGCCCTGCAAAACAGGGCCAAGCAGAACAATCAGGCCTTGGCCGATTGCAATTGAACGTGAAAACGACAGCCATTGGGGGTCATGGTGCTAAGGCTGACGCTCCAGCCCTGATTCTCACAGATGCGCTGGACCAGGGACAAACCAAGGCCCAAGCCCTCGCCACGTTTCTCATCGCCACGCACGAAAGGCTCGAACATCGCCTCGCGCTTCTCCTCTGGAATGCCCACGCCGCTGTCCTCCACCGTGAAGCCGCCGGGCGCCAGGCTCAGGCGAATGAACCCGTGCTCGGTATAGTGCAGGGCGTTGCGCAAGAGATTGCCCATCACCGCATGGAGGAAGGTGGCGTGGTAGCGGGTATCGTCGGGCTGGCCAGGATCGAAGATCAGCTCGATCCCCTTGGCCTCGATGGACTCGCTCCACAACCCGATCAGGTCGTTGGCGGCCTGGCCCAGGGTCAACTGCGGCGACATGCTGGCATCCTCGCGCTGGGCTCGCGCCAGCATCAGAAAGGTCTGCACCAGTTCGCGCATTTCCGAGCAGGCCCGGGTGATTCGCTCCACCTGGGCCCGTCCGCGATGATCCAGGGCCGGGTTTTCCAACAACAACTCGCAAGAGGTGGCCAGGACCATCAACGGCGTACGCAATTCATGGCTGACATCGCTGGTGAACAGCCGCTCGCGATTGAGCGCCTGGCGCAGGCGGCCCAGGGTCGCATCGAAGGCGATGGCCAATTCCCCCACCTCGTCCGCCGCGTAGTCCGGCGCCAAGGGCGGCGCCAAGCCCAGCAACTGGTCGCGATGCCGCACCTGGCGTGCCAGGCGCACCACCGGCGCCATCACGCGCCGCGCCAGCACCCAACCGAGGAAGACCGCCAACGCCAGGCTGAGCACGAAGCCCACCAGCACCACCGCGAACAGCACTCGCTCGCGCTCTTCGAAATCGCTCTGGTCTTGCAGCAGCACATAGCGCCGGCCATCCACCACTTCGACCATGGCGTGGTAGGACAACTGTTCGCGAAACACCTCATGGAACCCGGGGTCCAGGTGACGCAGGTCCTTGGGCAACTCGAAATCGCCACGCCCGCCGCTGTAGTAGAAGAGTTGGTCGGGCTCGGGACGATGGCTCCAGTCGGCGACGTTGTCCATCAACAGCAGGCGTTGCAAGTCGCCGCCGAGACCTGCAGAGATGAGTTTCTCCTCCACCAGGTGCACGGTGGCCACGATGCCCATGGCAAAGGCCCCGGCCACCAGGGCGCTCATCAGCGCAAAGGCGATGATGATCCGCTGGGCAAGGCTCTGCTTAAACTCCATCGCGGCCCTCGGCCAGGCGGTAGCCGACACCGTGTACGGTGTGCAGCAGCGGCTTGGCGAACGGTTTGTCGATCACCTGGCGCAACTGGTGGACGTGGCTGCGTAGGCTGTCGCTGTCCGGACAGTCATCGCCCCACAGGGCCTCTTCGAGAATCTCCCGACGCAAGACATGGGGGCTCTTCTGCATCAGTACCGCCAGCAGCTTCAGGCCGACCGGATTGAGCTTGAGCAGGCGTCCTTCACGGGTGACTTCCAGGGTATCGAGGTCGTAGCTCAGGTCGCCTACCTGCAATGCCCGCCTGCCGCCACCCTGGCTGCGGCGCATCACTGCCTCGATCCGGGCGGAAAGCTCCGAAAGGGCAAAGGGCTTGACCAAGTAGTCGTCGGCTCCGGACTTGAAGCCCTGGAGGCGGTCGTCGAGCTGGTCGCGGGCGGTGAGCATGATCACCGGGGTGTCTCGCCGCGCGTCTTCGCGCAGGCGCTTGCACAGGGTGTAGCCATCGATCCCCGGCAGCATGATGTCGAGCACGATCAGGTCGTAGTGCTCGGTGGCGGCCAGGTGCAAGCCCGACAGGCCATCCTGGGCGCAGTCCACGGTATAGCCCTTGAGCCCCAGGTAGTCGGCCAGGTTGGCGAGAATATCGCGGTTGTCTTCAACCAGTAGGATTCGCATCGGCACTCTCTCCGTATACAGTTACGGCCGTCTTGGCTCGCGCAGCTTAAGGCCAAGTCCGGTTCACCGCCACCCTTGTCGAAAGGCTCGGGTGGCTGTTTGCAGTGTCACCGTGGCTCGACGTTTTTTTCACCCGGGGCTCACGCCCCGACCACGCCCATGGCGACACAATGGCAGTCATTTGTCCTGGATTCGCCGCAGGACAACGGAAACGAAAAAGCCCCGCCGGCTTGCGCCGGCGGGGCTTTTAAGTGCAAGGGGTAAGGCTGGCTTACATCATGCCGCCCATGCCACCCATGCCGCCCATGTCTGGCATGCCGCCGCCAGCTGGAGCGTCTTTCTTCGGTGCGTCGGCAACGGCGGCCTCGGTGGTCAGGATCAGACCGCCGATGGAAGCTGCAGCTTGCAGAGCCGAACGGGTCACCTTGGTTGGGTCCAGGATGCCCATTTCGATCATGTCGCCGTATTCGCCGGAAGCGGCGTTGTAACCGAAGTTACCTTTGCCGTTCTTCACTTCGTTGACTACAACGCTTGGCTCGTCGCCGCTGTTAGCGGAGATCTGGCGCAGCGGAGCTTCAACGGCGCGACGCAGAACCGCGATACCTACGTCCTGGTCGGCGTTGTCGCCCTTGAGGTCGACGATCGCTTGCAGGGCACGGATCAGGGCTACGCCACCGCCAGGCACCACGCCTTCTTCAACGGCTGCACGGGTAGCGTGCAGGGCGTCTTCAACGCGGGCTTTCTTCTCTTTCATTTCAACTTCGGAGCCAGCGCCAACCTTGATCACTGCAACGCCGCCGGACAGCTTGGCCAGGCGCTCTTGCAGTTTTTCACGGTCGTAGTCCGAGGAAGTCTCGGCCACTTGGGCACGGATCTGGGCGATACGGGCCTCGATGTCGGACTGGTTGCCAGCACCGTCGACCACGGTGGTGTTTTCCTTGGACAGGGTCACGCGCTTGGCGCTACCCAGGTGCTCCAGGGTGGTGCTTTCCAGGTTCAGACCGATTTCTTCGGAGATCACGGTACCGCCGGTTAGGACGGCGATGTCCTGCAGCATGGCCTTGCGACGATCGCCGAAGCCTGGAGCCTTGACGGCCGCGACTTTGACGATACCGCGCATGTTGTTCACAACCAGGGTCGCCAGGGCTTCGCCTTCGACGTCCTCGGCCACGATCAGCAGTGGGCGGCCGGCTTTGGCAACGGCTTCCAGCACTGGCAGCATTTCGCGGATGTTGGAGATCTTCTTGTCCACCAGCAGGATCAGCGGGCTGTCCAGCTCGGCAACCATGGTGTCTGGCTTGTTGACGAAGTATGGGGACAAGTAGCCACGGTCGAACTGCATGCCTTCAACGACCGACAGTTCGTTTTCCAGGCCGGTGCCTTCTTCGACGGTGATCACACCTTCTTTACCGACTTTTTCCATGGCTTCGGCAATGATGTCGCCGATGGAGTTGTCGGAGTTGGCGGAGATGGTGCCTACCTGGGCGATGGCCTTGGTGTCGGCGCATGGCTTGGACAGGGCCTTGAGTTCCTTGACGATGGCGATGGTCGCCTTGTCGATGCCGCGCTTGAGGTCCATCGGGTTCATGCCGGCAGCAACGGCCTTCAGGCCTTCGTTGACGATCGACTGAGCCAGAACGGTGGCGGTGGTGGTGCCGTCGCCAGCGTCATCGTTGGCACGGGAGGCAACGTCTTTGACCAGCTGCGCGCCCATGTTCTCGAAACGGTCTTCCAGTTCGATTTCCTTGGCTACGGAAACGCCATCCTTGGTGATGGTCGGAGCGCCGAAGCTCTTTTCCAGGATCACGTTACGGCCTTTCGGGCCCAGGGTAGCCTTTACCGCGTCAGCCAGGACGTTGACGCCAGTGAGCATTTTCTTGCGGGCGGAGTCGCCGAATTTAACTTCTTTAGCAGCCATGATCGATATTCCTTAAATACTGTGTAGTAGCGGGAAAATACGCGGGTAATCAGCCTTCGATAACAGCGAGAATCTCGTTCTCGGCCATTACCAGCAGATCTTCGCCATCGACTTTCACGGTGTTGCTGCCGGAGTACGGGCCAAACACCACTTTGTCACCCACTTTCACGGCCAGCGCACGTACTTCACCGTTGTCCAGCACGCGGCCGGTACCTACGGCGACGATTTCGCCACGGTTAGGTTTTTCAGCGGCCGAACCAGGCAGAACGATACCGCCGGCAGTTTTCGATTCTTCTTCGCTGCGACGGATGACGACGCGGTCATGCAGAGGACGAAGCTTCATTGTCGATCTCTCCTAATTGTGGTTTTCAGTGGCCGGTGTCGATACCGGCGGGTTAACAAATCCGGCGTGGCCGGTTGCGGCTCGACGAGCGAGACGCGGAAGTCTGTCTGGTATCAGCACCAGAAACCTTGCGGTGACCGTTACATAGGGGCGCACAAGGCTATTACAAGAGCTGGCCGATGAATTTTTTTAAAATCGCTTGCGCAATAACCAACACGGCACCCGAAGGTGCCGTGTTTGCAAGGCTGGAAGGGATCAGTCGCGGTGTTCGAACTCACCCTCGATGACATTCGGCTCGCGTCCCAATGGCTGCTGCGGCGCAGGACCACCACGGGCCGAACGCATGTCGTCGGCGAAGGCACGTTGGCGCATGGCCTGTTCCTCGGCACGCTCGCGCATCTTGTTGGCCAGCAGGCGACGGGTGAACGGCAGCAGCATCAGCAAGCCGAACACATCGCTGATGAAGCCCGGCAGGATCAACAAGCCACCACCCAGGGCCAGCATCAGGCCTTCGAGCATTTGCTGGGCCGGCAACTCGCCGCGATTGAGACTTTCACGGGCGCGCAGGGCCGTGGCCAGCCCGGCCACACGCAACACCATCACGCCAAGCAGCGAACCAAGAATGACCAGCAGCAGGGCCGGGAAGAACCCGATCGCCGCGCTGACCTTGACGAAGACGAACAGCTCCAACACTGGGAACAGCAGAAAGAGCAATAGAAAAGGGCGCATCAAATGGTTTCCTCTGCGGAAGAATGCCTTCCAGTAGACCGTAGATGACGTCGCCAATTCGTGAATTCAAGCATCCACGGCCTGATTTTTCGGCCATTGATCGGCGCGCGCCAGGAAAACCAGGGCTTCGCGCACTTGTGTCGGCGTGTTGCAAGGGGCTTGGAATGGCAGCCAGTACAGCGCCTGGCCGATCCGCAGGTGCATGCCCTCGGTATCGATCCCGGCCATCTGCGCCGGCACGTTGTCGGGCAGCCCGGTCAACTCCACGTAATGGGCGATGGCCTGGGCATGATCGCTGTTCATGTGCTCGAGCATGCTCAACTCGGCCTTGCCGGCGAACGGATTGGCCAGGGTCAGTTGGTCGACCCAGTGGATGGCGCCGAAGCCGCCGATGTAGCGATGGCGTACCGGCTTGAGCACCCAGAAATCGAAGTCGTGGGCCTGGTGATAGTTCTGCGATTCGGGAAAGTAGCGGTAGTAGCGCTCGGCGGCCGCCTCGATCGCCGCCTCGTCGGCCAGCTTCTCGGCTTCGGCCAGGTAGGTCAGGCGCCCCACCGCCTGCACGTCGTCGGCATCGCGTTCGCCAACCAGCAGCGAACACTTGGGATCTTTCTGCAGGTTGTGAGTGTGCTGGGCGATGCGGCTGATAAGGATCAGCGGACGGCCTTCGGCATCGAGGCAATAAGGCACTACGGAACCGAAGGGAAAACCCGGCATGGACTTGGAATGCGTGGATAGCACGCCGCGGTATTCCTTGAGCAGCAGTTCTCGTGCATTCTTGGCAGCTTCAACGCTCATTTTATGACTCCTTCAATAGAATCCGTCGAAAACGGACGGGCGACCGGACCATGGTCCAACTACGCCTACGGGGCAATACTCGTCTGCAGCCAGGCTGGGTCCGGCTGTCACGCAGCGCCCTGGAACAAGGACAATCCCTCACGACAGCTGGCAGGACATGCGAATGCAACTCACTGACAAAGTAATCATTATCACCGGCGGTTGCCAAGGCCTGGGCCGCTCCATGGCCGAGTATTTCGCCAGCCGTGGGGCCAGGCTGGCCCTGGTGGACCTGAACCAGGAAAAACTCGACCAGGCCGTCGCGGCCTGCAAAGCCCATGGCGTCGAGGCTCGCTCCTACCTGTGCAATGTGGCCAACGAAGAACAGGTCGAGCATATGGTGGCCCGGGTCGCCGAGGACTTCGGTGCCATCCATGGCCTGATCAATAACGCCGGGATCCTGCGCGATGGCCTGCTGCTCAAGGTCAAGGACGGTGAAATGAGCAAGATGAGCCTGGCCCAGTGGCAGTCGGTGATCGACGTCAACCTGACCGGCGTGTTCCTGTGCACCCGGGAAGTGGCAGCGAAGATGGTGCAACTCAAGACCAGCGGCACGATCATCAACATCTCGTCGATTTCCCGCGCCGGCAACATCGGCCAGACCAACTACTCCGCGGCCAAGGCCGGGGTTGCCGCAGCGACTGTGACCTGGGCCAAGGAACTGGCGCGCTACGGCATCCGCGTGGCCGGTATCGCCCCGGGCTTCATCGAGACCGAGATGACCCTGGGCATGAAGCCCGAGGCCCTGGAGAAAATGACCGCCGGCATTCCACTCAAGCGCATGGGCAAGCCGGAAGAAATCGCCCATTCGGCGGCCTATATCTTCGAGAACGACTACTACACCGGACGCATCCTGGAAATGGACGGCGGCTTGCGCCTCTGATCCGAAGAGGCTGCTCCCGGCCGTTGCGGCGCGGGAACCAATAAGAACGCTGGCCGCAACCCAGGTCGCGGCCAGCGCCTGCCTTGGGCTCAATCGTCGCTGACGGTGATGTTGGGCATGGCCGGGGTGGCCGCTTCCTGCAACACGATGCGTGCCCCCACGTGCCGCGCCAGTTCCTGGTAGACCATGGCGATCTGGCTGTCCGGCTCGGCGATCACCGTCGGCTTGCCACCATCGGCCTGCTCGCGGATCAGCATCGACAGCGGCAGCGAAGCCAGCAGTTCGACGCCGTACTGGCCGGCCAGTTTCTCGCCGCCGCCCTCGCCGAACAGGTGTTCGGCATGACCGCAGTTGGAACAAATGTGCACTGCCATGTTTTCCACCACGCCCAGTACCGGGATGTTCACCTTGTGGAACATCTCGATGCCCTTGCGCGCATCCAGCAAGGCCAGGTCCTGGGGCGTGGTGACGATCACCGCACCCGCCACCGGGACCTTCTGCGCCAGGGTCAGCTGGATGTCACCGGTGCCCGGCGGCATGTCGATCACCAGGTAGTCGAGATTGCCCCAGTCGGTCTGGGTCACCAGTTGCTGCAAGGCTCCGGAGGCCATCGGGCCACGCCAGACCATGGGCGTGTTGTCGTCGGTGAGGAAGGCCATGGACATGACTTCGACACCGTGGGCCTGGATCGGCACGAACCACTTCTGGTCCTTGATCTTCGGCCGGGTGCCTTCGGCGATGCCGAACATGATGCCCTGGCTCGGGCCATAGATATCGGCGTCGAGGATGCCCACCCGGGCGCCTTCCCGGGCCAGGGCCAGGGCCAGGTTGGCGGCGGTGGTGGACTTGCCCACGCCGCCCTTGCCCGATGCCACCGCCACCACGTTCTTGACGTTGGCCAGGCCCGGTACCTGGGCCTGGGCCTTGTGCGCGACGATCACGCTGCTGGCCTCGACCTTGGCCGAGCCCACGCCTTCCAGGCCCTCGATGGCCAGTTGCAGCATCTGCGCCCAGCCATTGCGGAACAGGCCGGCGGCATAGCCCAGCTCCAGGCGGACCGTGACCCGGTCGCCCTGGATGTCGATGTCCCGCACACAGCCGGCGCTCACCGGGTCCTGGTTCAAGTAGGGGTCGGTGTACTGGCGAAGCACGGCTTCCACCGCTGCGCGATTGAGGGCGCTCATGGGCAACTCCGATAACAAGACAGGAAAATCAGCCGGCTATCCTACGCCGCCTCTCCCTTCGTGGCGAGGGAACGGCTCCGGCCCTGGAGCTTGCCTGCGCCGCACAAGGGCGCCTGGAAGGATGAAAATTCCGTCCCGGCGTTTTATAGTGGCCGACCTTCGTTTCATCAAGTAGCCGAGCCCCATGTCCGAGCCACGCAAGATCCTCGTCACCAGCGCCCTGCCCTATGCCAATGGTTCCATCCACCTTGGCCACATGCTCGAGTACATCCAGACCGACATGTGGGTGCGCTTCCAGAAGCACCGCGGCAACCAATGCGTCTATGTCTGCGCCGACGACGCCCACGGCTCGGCCATCATGTTGCGCGCGGAAAAAGAAGGCATCACCCCGGAACAACTGATCGCCAACGTCCAGGCCGAACACAGCGCCGACTTTGCCGACTTCCTGGTGGACTTCGACAATTTCCACTCGACCCACGCCGAAGAGAACCGCGAGCTGTCGAGCCAGATCTACCTCAAGCTGCGGGACGCCGGGCACATTGCCACGCGTGCCATCACCCAGTACTTCGACCCGGACAAGAAAATGTTCCTGGCCGACCGCTTCATCAAGGGCACCTGCCCGAAATGCGGCACCGAGGACCAGTACGGCGATAACTGCGAAAAATGCGGCGCCACCTACGCGCCCACCGACCTGAAGGATCCGAAGTCGGCGATCTCCGGCGCCACTCCGGTGCTCAAGGAGTCCCAGCACTTCTTCTTCAAGCTGCCGGACTTCCAGCAGATGCTGCAAACCTGGACCCGTAGCGGCACCCTGCAGGACGCCGTGGCCAACAAGATCGCCGAGTGGCTGGACGCCGGCCTGCAGCAGTGGGATATCTCCCGCGATGCGCCGTACTTCGGCTTCGAGATTCCCGATGAACCGGGCAAGTACTTCTATGTCTGGCTGGACGCACCGATCGGCTACATGGCCAGCTTCAAGAACCTCTGCGCCCGTCGCCCGGAACTGGATTTCGATGCGTTCTGGGCCAAGGACTCCAGCGCCGAGCTGTACCACTTCATCGGCAAGGACATCGTCAACTTCCACGCCCTGTTCTGGCCTGCCATGCTCGAGGGCGCGGGCTTTCGCAAGCCCACGGCGATCAACGTCCATGGCTACCTGACCGTCAACGGTCAGAAGATGTCCAAGTCCCGTGGCACCTTCATCAAGGCACGTACCTACCTGGATCATCTGTCGCCCGAGTATCTGCGCTACTACTACGCCTCCAAGCTGGGCCGTGGCGTCGACGACCTGGACCTGAACCTCGAGGACTTCGTGCAGAAGGTCAACTCCGACCTGGTGGGCAAGGTGGTGAACATCGCCAGCCGTTGCGCCGGCTTCATCCACAAGGGCAATGCCGGGGTGATGGTCGACACCAACGCCGCCCCCGAGCTGACCGAGGCCTTCCTCGCCGCCGCACCGAGCATCGCCGAGGCCTATGAGGCCCGCGACTTCGCCCGCGCCATGCGCGAGATCATGGCCCTGGCCGACCGTGCCAACGCCTGGATCGCCGACAAGGCGCCCTGGTCGCTGAACAAGCAGGAAGGCAAGCAGGATGAAGTCCAGGCCATCTGCGCCACCGGCATCAACCTGTTCCGCCAGTTGGTGATCTTCCTCAAGCCGGTGCTGCCAGGCCTGGCCGCCGACGCCGAGGCTTTCCTCAACGTCCCGGCGCTGACCTGGAACGACCACCAGCAACTGCTGGCCAACCATCAGCTCAACGAATTCAAGCCGCTGATGACGCGGATCGATCCAGTGAAAGTACAAGCCATGACCGACGCCTCGAAGGAAGACCTCGTCGCCAGCCAGACCGACACCGGCGCGCCCAAGGGCAATGGCGAACTGGCCAAGGACCCGCTGTCGCCGGAAGTCGACTTCGACACCTTCGCCGCCATCGATTTGCGCGTGGCGTTGATCGTCAAGGCCGAAGCCGTCGAGGGCGCCGACAAACTGCTGCGCCTGACCCTGGATATCGGCGATGAACAGCGCAATGTCTTCTCCGGGATCAAGAGCGCCTACCCGGACCCGTCCAAGCTCGACGGTCGCCTGACCATGATGATCGCCAACCTCAAGCCGCGGAAAATGAAGTTCGGCATCTCCGAGGGCATGGTGATGGCGGCCGGCCCAGGCGGTGAAGAAATCTACCTGCTGAGCCCCGACAGCGGCGCCAAGCCCGGCCAGCGGATCAAGTAAGGCCGTCGGCTGGACCCCATCCCCCCGTTGCGCTCTTGCGCAACGGGGGGATTTGCCTATCTGGGCGGCCCCGCGCGCGTGGAGTTTGCCTACTCTTGAGGGACAGCCTGCTTGTACCGGCATCGACCATGACCCACCTCCTGCTCGCTCTCATCAGCACCGCCCTGGTCAGCAACTTCGTGTTGCAATGGCCGCTGGGCGTCGACCCGCTGCTGCAGTCCCGGGCTGGCGACAGGCGGCAGGCCCACGCCCTGGGCCTGGCCACCACGGTCTTGATGCTGGTCAGCAGCGTGCTGGGCCTGCTCCTTTATCGTGGCCTGCTCGAGCCCTGGGGGCTGGCATCGCTGCAACTGTTCTCCTGGCTGTCCCTGAACGTGCTGCTGATCCAACCGCTGCTGGGCCTGCTGGCGCGGGTCCTGCCCGGTTGGCCGTTCGACGGTCTCTGGCCATTGCTCCTGGGCAATGCCGGCGTGCTGGGCCTGTTGCTGGCGGGCAGCAGCGATGATCTCGGGCTGGCGACCCTCGGCGCCATGGCCCTGGGGGCCGGCCTGGGTTTCTGGCTGGTGCTTGGCTGGTTCAGCGACCTGCGCCAGCGCGTCTGCAACAACGATATTCCCCTGCCCTGGCAGGGCCTGCCCCTCGACTTGATCAGCGCCGGCCTGCTGGCCGTGGCGTTCCTGGGCTTCAACGGAATGGTCAAACCATGAGTCTGATTCAACGCATCGATGCCCTCTTGCCGCAGACCCAATGTGGCAAGTGCGGCCATGGCGGATGCAAACCCTACGCCGAAGGCATCGCCAACGGCGAGGCCATCAACAAGTGCCCACCCGGCGGCGAGGAAACCATCGCCGGCCTGGCCCGGCTACTGCAATTGCCGGTCATCGAACTGGATCGCAGCCGCGGCGAAGCCCCGGCCCAGGTGGCCTACATCCGCGAAGCCGAGTGCATCGGCTGCACCAAGTGCATCCAGGCCTGCCCGGTGGACGCCATCGTCGGCGCGGCCAAGCTGATGCACACCGTACTGGTCGATGAATGCACCGGCTGCGATCTGTGCGTGGCCCCCTGCCCAGTGGACTGCATCGACATGCTGCCCCTGCCCCAGGGCCAGGTGGTACCGATTGTCGGCGGCCTGGCCAGCAGCCCCGAGCAACTGCAGGCCCGCAGCAGCAAGCGTGAGCACGCCAGGCGCCGCTTCGAACAACGCAACCAACGCCTGCAACGTGAAGAAGCACGACGCCTGGCCGAACGCCAGGCCCGGGCGCAAAAGGCCGCCCAACCAGCCGAGAGCGGCGACGACCCGGTCCAGGCGGCGATCGAGCGAGTTCGGGCGCAGAAGGCCGCGGCTGCCGATGCCGCCTTGAAAAAAGCCAAGATCGAATTGGCCATGAGCCGGGCCCAGTTGAACAAGTCCCTCAAGGCCTTCGGTCATCCGCCCACCTTCGAGCAACAGTCGCAACTGATCGTACTGCAGCGTCAGTTCGAAGCCGCCGAACAACTCCTGGCTCGCCTGGAAGCCCAAACCCCAGCCACGCCACCCGTGGCGACGCCCAAGGATGCCAATCTCAATCGCGCCAAGATCCAGCTGGCCACCCGCCGCGCCGACCTGAAAAAAGCCCAGGTCGCTGGCGCTCCACAGGCGGAACTGGAGGCGCTGGGCGCAGCCCTGGCAGCTGCCGAACAGGATCTGCATGCCGCCGAGGATGCCAGCGCCAAGCCAGCACCGGTGCTCACCCGTACCGAGAAGCGGCCGATCGACCCGCAACTGCGCCGCCTGAAGACCGAGCTGGCCTATGCCCGGGCCGAGCTGCACAAGTTGCAACGCCAGGCAGGCAGCAGTGCCGAGCAATTGGCCCAGGCCCAGGCGCGCCTGTGTGAAGTCGAACGCCAGGTGGATGCCCATGCCGCTGGCTGAGGGCGCCGACCCACGCCTGCGCCAGGCCATGCAGAGAGTGCTGCTGGCCACTCTGCCAGGGCTGCTGGCACTGCTGTGGCTGTACGGCTGGGGAGTGCTGTTGAATCTGCTGTTGGCCGCAGCTGGTGCACTGGCCATGGAGGCCCTGGTGCTGCGCCTGCGCCAGCGCCCGCTGCTGCCGACGCTCAGCGATGGTAGTGCCCTGGTCAGCGCCACCCTGCTGGCCCTGGCCCTGCCGGCCTACTGCCCCTGGTGGCTGGCCCCAAGCGCCGCTGCCAGCGCCATGCTCCTGGGCAAGCACCTGTATGGTGGCGTCGGGCAGAACCCCTTCAACCCGGCGATGCTCGGCTATGCCCTGGCCCTGCTGTGCTTCCCGCAGTCGATGAGCCATTGGCCTGCCCCCCAGGCCATGGGCTTGCTGGACGGCCTGCAACGGGTCTTCGGCCTGGACGGCTCACGTCCCGATGCCTGGGCCCAGGCCACCGCGCTGGACAGCCTGCGCATCAACAAGAGTCTGACCATCGACGAGCTGTTCGCGGCCAGCCCGGCCTTCGGCTATCTCGGTGGTCGTGGCGTCGAATGGGTCAACCTGGGTTTCCTGGCCGGCGGGTTGTGGCTGCTGCAACAGCGGGTCATCAGCTGGCATGCTCCGGTAGGCATGCTCGGCAGCCTGCTGCTCGCCAGCCTGCTGTGCTGGAACGGTACAGGCTCCGACTCACACGGCTCGCCGCTGTTCCACCTACTCACCGGGGCCAGCATGCTCGGCGCCTTCTTCATCGTCACCGAACCGGTATCAGGCCCCAAAGCAGCCAGGGCACGCTTGCTGTTCGGGGTCGGGGTCGGCCTGCTGACCTACCTGATCCGTACCTGGGGCAGCTACCCCGACGGCCTGGCCTTCGCCGTGCTGCTGATGAACCTGGCGGTGCCTGCCCTGGAACGCCACTGCGCCCGCGAACCAGCCGGGAGCCGACCATGAAGAACCCACGCAGCCTGTTGGTGCTGGCGACCCTCGGTATCCTGGGCATCGGCGCTACGCTGTGGTTGCAACATGCCAGCGCCCCCCGGATCGAGGCCGAGCAAAGAGCCCTGCAAGCGCGCAAGCTGCTGGATCTGCTGCCAATGGACAGCTATGACAACCAGCCCCTGGATCGGCCAGTGCCACTGGCCGCCACGCAGCTGGCCAACAGCCGCCTGCTCGAGGGCTACCTGGCCATCCGCAATGGCCAGCCCAGCGCCCTGCTGCTGCGCAGCCAGGTTACAGGGTATGCCGGCCCCATCGAGCTGCTGATCGCCATCGACAGCCAGGGCCGCCTGCTGGGCAGCAAGGCCCTCAGACAGGAGGAGACACCGGGCCTGGGCTCCCACATCGGCGATCAACCCAACCCTTGGCTGGCCGGGTTTTCCGGCAAGTCCCGCAACGATCCGGGTGACGCGGGCTGGGCACTGAAGAAGGACCAGGGCCAGTTCGACCAGATCGCCGGCGCCACCATCACCTCCCGTGCAGTGATCAGCGCCCTGCACGATGCCCTGCGTTACGTTGACGAACACCGCGCCACCCTGCTCGACGGAGCCGCCCATGAATAAGCCGCTGGCGCTGCCCGGCCTGTTGATGCTGCCGGCACTGATCGGGGCGACGGATTCCTGGGTCAAGGCCCTGGGCATGACCCTGGGCTTCGGATTGCTGGCGACGGCTTTCGGCCTCGGCATGCACTCGCTACGCCCGCATCTGCAGGCCGGTGGCCCGCGCCTGCTGGCCAGCTTGTTGCTGGCCGCTGGCCTCGGCAGTTGCCTGTGGCTGGCCGCGCAGGCCTGGTGCCTGGAACTGCATCAGCAACTGGGCCTGTACCTGGCACTGCTGCCCTTGCAATGCATCGCACTGGAGCAGGTAGGGTTTTTCCAGCATGCCGACCGGCTACGCCTGGCCCTGGCTTTTTGTGCCGCCCTGAGCCTGCTGGGTGCCTTGCGTGAACTGCTGGGCACCGGAGTCCTGGGTAGCCACCTGGGCTGGCTCATCGGCTTGGTCGATACAGGGAGCGGTTGGGTAGTAGCCGATGGCGGCTTGCACCTGCTGACTCTCGCCCCAGGCGGTTTTATCCTGCTGGGCTTGTTGCTGGCCGCCACTCGGGCCTGGCCCCTATACCGATCGCCTTCGAGGAAATGAATCACCCATGAACGCTGCCAAACGCCTGGAAATATTTCGCCGGCTCCATGAGGACAACCCCGAACCGAAGACCGAACTGGCCTACTCCTCGGCATTCGAACTGCTGATCGCCGTGATCCTTTCGGCGCAATCGACCGACGTCGGGGTCAACAAGGCGACTGCCAAGCTGTTTCCCGTGGCCAACACCCCCGCAGCCATCCATGCCCTGGGGGTCGATGGGCTGTCGGAATACATCAAGACGATCGGCCTGTACAACAGTAAGGCCAAGAACGTCATCGAAACCTGCCGCCTGCTGGTGGAGCGCCATGGTGGCGAGGTGCCGCAGACCCGCGAAGAACTCGAAGCCCTGCCCGGCGTCGGTCGCAAGACCGCCAACGTGGTCCTCAACACCGCTTTCCGCCAATTGACCATGGCCGTGGACACCCACATCTTCCGGGTCAGCAACCGCACCGGGCTGGCGCCAGGCAAGAACGTGGTGGAAGTGGAAAAGAAGTTGATGAAGTTCGTGCCCAAGGAGTACCTGCTGGACTCCCATCACTGGCTGATCCTGCACGGTCGATATGTCTGTCTGGCCCGGAAGCCACGTTGCGGAAGTTGTCGGATCGAGGATCTGTGCGAATACAAGCAAAAGACTTCCGATGATTGATCGAGCATTGAATTTCTTCATGACTCGATTGAAAAAATCTTTTTTACCCGTCAGGAGAATATCGATATAAGGAGCGCCAATGGCAGTCCTAGCCTGGAGTCGACCTTATGAGCACTGGCAAAGAACAACTGGACGTAGAAGACGATTTCACCGCGGCTGAAACAGACGATGCCGAACCTGTGGTGGAGGTGGCGAAGACCAACCTGAGCAAGCGCCGCACCATCGACAATCTCCTGGAAGAACGGCGTCTGCAAAAGCAACTGGCCGATTACGATTTCGATCTTTAGTAACAAGAGGACCTCCGACTGGAGGTCTTCTTGTGTATTGGTTTGTGCAGCCCCCCGCGGTCGGCCTTAGAGGCCGACCAAGCATTGGCAGTACTCAAGGATCATCCAGTCCGCTACAGCCGTTGCAATCCGCAAAACTTCATATCAACCGGTGCCGCTGGGCAAACTCGATCAGGTCGACCAATGACCGGGCATTGAGCTTGGTGAGCAATCTCCGCTTATAGGTACTGATGGTCTTGTTGCTCAGGCACAGCCCTTCGGCGATCTCCTTGTTACTCATTCCACTGGTAAGTTGTTTCAATACCACCAGTTCGCGCCCTGACAGCAGTTCGATCATTTCTTCCTCGCTGCTGACTCCCTGGCTGGAACGGAAAGTGTGCAACGCTTCGTTGGGGAAGTAGCTATAGCCAGCCAACACCGCCCGCACTGCGCTGATCAACTCGGTGATGTCCTGCTGCTTGCATACATAACCTGCCGCCCCGGCCTGCATGCAACGCATGGAAAAAGGCCCGGGAGTCTGCAAGGTCAGCACCAGTATCTTGATCGGCATGGCCCGTGACATCAGTCGCGTTATAACTTCAAGTCCATCAAGTTGTGGAAGTCCAATATCCAGGATCAAGATGTCCGGCACATACTCCACGGCCAACTTCAATGCATCCGCGCCATTGTCCGTTTCCGCTATAACTTCAAAGCCATGCCGCTCCATCAACATACGTACAGCCAGACGAGTTACCGGATGATCATCCACGATCAAGACTCTTTTCATAGGTCCATCCACGTCCTGAGATTTTTAGAGCCAGCACCATACCCGAGAGAATTGACGCTGGCACTGCGTATCAGGCGGCTACGACTGTAGGAGGACGTTCCTTACAAGCAATACCGAATTGCCTTACAAAATAACTTTCACACTGATCGATCAACTTGAAACGAACATAAGACCAATCAACTATCAAGCTACTTTATGTACTAACAAAAATTTAATAAACACATGACAAGTATTGTTTCAAAACATTTAACCTACTCAAATCTCAAAATAAAAAACCACCAACCTCCATGCTTTATTTTTATCTTAAAACTCATCTATTGAACTTTTCGTCGACTGATCAAATGAGCCTTTACTTCATCCGCATATGCGGCCAGCCGCTCCTCGTCGTCTTGAAATAACTGGCACATCCTCAACAGCGCATCGGCATCCGCGCCATTGCCCGCCTGGCGCAGCAATTCAGCGATACGCCTGAGTTCCACCGCCGACCAACGCAAGTCGGAAGCCGTGCCTTGCAGGTCACGCCGAAGACTCTGTTCCACATCATTGAGCCGCATGCTGATCTCCCTGGTTTTCGTCGATTCCCCCAACCCTGAATATCATAGGCCCTGCCCCGCAGGCTGCCAGATTGCTCGCCAACCGACACCTGCAAAACCCCGGGCAAAAAAAACCGGAGCCCCGAGGAAACTCCGGATCGTCCGCTCCTGCCAGGCAAGGATCAACGACACTTCGCCCTCATTTGCCGCAAGTGGCGTGGTAGCGTCCCTTGGGGTTCTTGAATGAGAACGCGTGGCAGGTCTTGAGTCGGGTATCGGGGTCGGTGGATTTATAGACATAGGCAGTTACATGCTGCTTGCCCTTGAACGGCTCAATGCCACCTATGTGCCAAAGACTTTTCTTCAGATAGAGGTCAGTGTTGGCGATGCTGTTGTAGCCATTGATGATGGATTCACTCGCCGAAAGGCTGAGGGTCTGACGGATGGTCGTATTTTCTCCATCGGTGGACTTGGTCTCGAGCTGCACTTCGGTAATGGCATTCCAGGTGCTGCATTCCTCATTGCCACAGACATAAACCGCCGCCAGCGCGTGGCTGGAAAGTGCAGCCAGGCCCAACGCCGAGGCCAGGGGAAACAGGCAGGATCTGAGCGTTTTCATTGGAGTCCCTCCCAATCGGAACTTGATAGGCGCAACGGTGAGTTAGGGTCCTTACCCTGTACCGGCGACCTCTTGGCAGCCAGGGGGCAGGAGCCGCTATCGACCTTATTCCCGCCGGCATGGCGTTACCACGCGGAACCGCTTCCCCGACAAGCGGCTTGGCGACTCCGATCATTTGCCGGCCCCATGAAAAACGCCGCTGGTCTCGCAATGAGCCAGCGGCGTTTTGGGTACGGCGATGTGCCTGTAGCGACCTGCCACGGCCGCTCAGGGGCTCAGAGCATGCTCCGGCCCTTGTTGGCGGCGATGCGCATGCGCAGCGCGTTGAGCTTGATGAAGCCTGCCGCATCCGCCTGGTTGTAGGCGCCGCCGTCTTCTTCGAAGGTAGCGATGTTGGCATCGAACAACGAATCGTCGGACTTGCGGCCAGTGACGATGACGTTGCCCTTGTACAGCTTCAGGCGTACCACACCGTTCACGCTGGCCTGGGAAGCATCGATCATCTGTTGCAGCATCAGGCGCTCCGGGCTCCACCAGTAACCGGTGTAGATCAGGCTCGCGTACTTGGGCATCAGCTCGTCTTTGAGGTGCGCCACCTCACGGTCCAGGGTGATGGACTCGATGGCACGGTGGGCCTTGAGCATGATGGTGCCGCCAGGAGTCTCGTAGCAGCCGCGGGACTTCATGCCTACGTAGCGGTTCTCGACGATGTCCAGGCGACCGATGCCGTTCTCGCCGCCGATGCGGTTCAGGGTCGCCAATACGGTGGCCGGGCTCATCTCGACGCCATCGATGGCGACGATATCGCCGTTGCGGTAGGTCAGCTCGATGTAGGTCGGGGTATTGGGGGCCTTCTCCGGGGAGACGGTCCAGCGCCACATGTCTTCTTCGTGCTCGGTCCAGGTGTCTTCCAGCACGCCGCCTTCATAAGAGATGTGCAGCAGGTTGGCGTCCATGGAATACGGGGACTTCTTCTTGCCATGACGCTCGATCGGGATGGCGTGCTTCTCGGCGTAGTCCATCAGTTTCTCGCGGGACAGCAAGTCCCATTCGCGCCAAGGAGCGATCACTTTCACGCCGGGTTTCAAGGCATAGGCGCCGAGTTCGAAACGCACCTGGTCGTTACCCTTGCCGGTGGCGCCGTGGGAGATGGCGTCGGCGCCGGTCTCGTTGGCGATCTCGATCAGGCGCTTGGCGATCAGCGGACGGGCGATGGAAGTACCCAGCAGGTACTCGCCCTCATAGACAGTATTGGCGCGGAACATCGGGAAGACGAAGTCACGCACGAACTCTTCGCGCAGATCGTCGATATAGATCTCTTTGACACCCATGGCTTGTGCCTTGGCGCGGGCCGGTTCGACCTCTTCGCCCTGGCCCAGGTCAGCAGTGAAAGTCACTACTTCACAGTTGTAGGTATCCTGCAGCCACTTGAGGATCACCGAAGTGTCCAGGCCGCCCGAATACGCGAGAACGACCTTGTTAACGTCCGCCATGCCATCACTCCACGGGGTTGTACGGAAAGCCGTCGAGTCTACCGATCAATGCAGATAATTTACAGAGGGGCGACAGCTTATGACGCCCAGGCGACAAAATATGTCAGGCGGGCGACGATGAAAACCGGGTCAGGAGGTGGCCGCGGCCCCCGTTCCGGAAGCCGCCTGGGGTGCCGGCGCAGGCTTCTCGGTGGGGGCGGCCCGCTCCAGGTGCACGTTGACCCGGCGATTCTTGGCCCGGTTGGCGGCATTGGTATTGGGGGCCAAGGGATAGCGTTCGCCATGGAAGCGCACGACGATCTGGTTCTCGGCCAGGCCATTGGCCTTGAAGAACTCCATCACCGCCAAGGCCCGGCGCCGCGACAGGTCACGGTTGGTCAGGCGATTGCCGCTGTTGTCCGAGTGGCCATCGAGCTCGACATGGTTGACCGTCGGGTCGGCCTTGATGAAGTCGACCATGACCTGCAGCTTGGCCTTGGCCCGGGCATCGAGCTCGATACCGCCTCCGGGGAAACCGATCTCGGCCTGCTTGATCTGGTCGTAGTTCATCGGCAGCAATTGGGTCATGCAGGTCTGGTAGTCGCCATAGGCCTTGCTGAACTTCACCGGTAGCAGGCGAACCTCGGACACACCGCCCTCACGGGAGTAGTGACGGACCACCGGGCTGCGCCCTTCCAGCAAGCCGATGATCAGGCGGCCAGCCTGCATCTGGTTGCTGTTGAACAACACGCCATCGGTGCCGGCCTTGACGGCCCCGAGGTTGATGTCGCCACGGCCGGGCTGCCAAGGCGCGGCAGCCGCGAGCAGGGTCGCCGAGCCACCCGCCTGCATCGGGTTGAAACTCTTGAGGCGGAAGATCGCTTGTTCGCCAGCCCGGCGCACGAATTCACCAGAACCGAAGTCGGTCACCGGCTGGATCAAGCGGCATTCGAACTTGTCGCCTTCGACCGTCCACTCAATGCTCTCCAGGCGCGTCTGGAAAGTGAGAGCCATCGCGGGCAGGCTGGCAAACACACTGAGCAAGGCTAGATAACGCTGGCGCACGGGAGGCTCCACTGACGTGTACAACAGAAAAATCGACAGGCGTGAATACGCCATACCTTCGGGCTATCGGTCGCTCTGAGCAAAACTTGATAGCGAGTGCCTGCAAGAGTCTTTTCCGGTAGCATTCCCCCCTAGTTTTACCCGCCTGGAACCTCCCATGTCCGACCGCCTGACCCTGTTGCGTCCCGACGACTGGCATATCCATCTTCGCGATGGTGCCGTGTTGCCCAATACAGTCGCAGATGTCGCGCGCACCTTTGGCCGCGCGATCATCATGCCCAACCTGGTGCCTCCAGTGCGCAATGCCGCACAAGCCGACGCCTATCGCCAGCGCATCCTCGCCGCGCGCCCGGCCGGCAGCCGCTTCGAGCCGCTGATGGTGCTCTACCTCACCGACCGTACCCAGCCGGACGAGATCCGCGAAGCCAAGGCCAGCGGCTTCGTGCAGGCTGCCAAGCTGTATCCGGCCGGCGCGACCACCAACTCGGACTCGGGCGTGACCAGCATCGACAAGATCTTCCCGGTACTCGAAGCCATGGCCGAAGTCGGCCTGCCGCTGCTGGTCCACGGTGAAGTGACCCACGGCGACATCGATGTCTTCGACCGCGAGAAGCTCTTCATCGACGAACACATGCGGCGGGTGGTGGAGCGCTTCCCGACGCTGAAGGTGGTGTTCGAACACATCACCACCGCTGATGCGGTGCAGTTCGTCAAGGAAGCCCCGGCCAACGTCGGCGCCACCATCACCGCGCATCACCTGCTCTATAACCGCAACCACATGCTGGTAGGCGGGATTCGCCCGCACTTCTATTGCCTGCCGATCCTCAAGCGCAACGTCCACCAGCACGCCCTGCTGGATGCTGCTACCAGCGGCAGCGAGAAGTTCTTCCTCGGCACCGACTCCGCGCCTCACGCCCAGCATGCCAAGGAAGCCGCCTGCGGTTGTGCCGGCTGCTATACCGCGTTTGCCGCCATCGAGTTGTATGCCGAGGCCTTCGAGCAACGCAATGCGCTGGACAAGCTGGAAGCCTTCGCCAGTCTCAATGGCCCACGCTTCTATGGCCTGCCGGCCAACACCGACCGTATCACCCTGGTTCGTGAAGAATGGACCGCCCCCGCCAGCCTGCCGTTCGGCGAGCTGACTGTCATTCCGCTGCGCGCCGGGGAAAAACTGCGCTGGCGCCTGCTGGAGGATCACTCGTGAGTGACGAACATTTCGACGATGAACAAGAAGGCAGCGGTGGCCCTCGCCACCCCATGGCCGCACGCTTTCGCGGCTACCTGCCAGTTGTCGTCGACGTAGAGACCGGCGGCTTCAATTGCGCCACCGATGCCCTGCTGGAAATCGCCGCCACCACCATCGGCATGGACGAGAAAGGCTTCGTGTTCCCCGAGCACACCTACTTCTTCCGGGTCGAGCCTTTCGAAGGAGCGAACATCGAACCGGCGGCCCTGGAGTTCACCGGGATCAAGCTCGATCACCCCCTGCGCATGGCCGTCAGCGAAGAGACCGCCCTCACGGATATCTTCCGCGGGGTGCGCAAGGCCTTGAAGGCCAACGGTTGCAAGCGCGCGATCCTGGTCGGCCATAACAGCAGCTTCGACCTGGGCTTCCTCAACGCCGCCGTGGCGCGCCTGGACATGAAGCGCAATCCGTTCCATCCATTCTCCAGCTTCGACACCGCCACCCTGGCGGGCCTGGCGTACGGTCAGACGGTACTGGCCAAGGCCTGCCAGAGCGCAGACATCGATTTCGACGGTCGCGAGGCACACTCGGCGCGCTACGACACCGAGAAGACCGCCGAGCTGTTCTGCGGCATCGTCAACCGCTGGAAGGAAATGGGCGGCTGGCAGGACTTCGACGACTGAAGATCCGCTGCATAAAAAAACCGGCCGTGAGGCCGGTTTTTTTTATGCGAGATGCCAAGCCTTACAGCTTGCCGGCGTTCTCGGTCAGGTAGGCAGCAACGCCTTCTGGCGAAGCGGTCATGCCTTTGTCGCCTTTTTTCCAGTTGGCAGGGCAGACTTCGCCGTGCTCTTCGTGGAATTGCAGGGCGTCGACCAGACGGATCAGCTCTTCCATGTTACGGCCCAGTGGCAGGTCGTTGACGATCTGCGAGCGAACCACGCCCTTGTCGTCGATCAGGAAGGCGCCACGGAAAGCCACGCCGCCTTCGGACTCTACGTCATAGGCCTTGGCGATTTCGTGCTTCATGTCGGCAGCCATGATGTATTGAACCTGACCGATGCCGCCGGCATTGATCGGGGTGTTACGCCAGGCGTTGTGGGTGAAGTGCGAGTCGATCGACACGGCGATCACTTCCACGTTGCGTGCCTTGAAGTCAGCCATGCGGTGGTCCAGGGCGATCAGCTCGGACGGGCAGACGAAGGTGAAGTCCAGCGGGTAGAAGAACACCAGGCCGTATTTGCCTTTGATGGCCGAGGACAGGGTGAAGCTGTCGACGATTTCGCCATTGCCGAGAACGGCCGGGACGGTGAAGTCAGGGGCTTGCTTGCCTACGAGAACGCTCATTGGATATCTCCTGGTGTGGACGTACTGATGGAAGAAGGGGACCGGCCTCGAGTCTGTCATTTTGATACGACAGCTGCGTGACCTGACCCCGCTTCGCATGAACCGAACATCATACACGGCGTTTTTATGCTGTCCTTAGTGGTTTTTCTTCGGGCCGGCCCAGAAGGCGAAAAATGCCGTCTATCTGTCATTAACGGGAGCAAAGGCCATTCGTCATCCCGACGAAAAACAGCAGGAGATGGTGCTGAAACCACTTTGACAATCATTCTCGTTAACATTAAGATCCATCGCAATTGAGCCCTAACCAGCGACGGTTCTCATCTTATGTATGTCTGCCTCTGCACCGGTGTCACCGACGGCCAAATCCGCGAAGCGATCTACGAGGGTTGCTGCAGCTACCGTGAAGTGCGCCAGGCAACCGGCGTTGCCAGCCAGTGTGGCAAATGTGCCTGCCTGGCCAAGCAGGTAGTCCGCGAGACACTGACCGAATTGCAGACTGCCCAAGCGGCGATTCCCTATCCTGTGGAGTTCAACGTCGCTTGATTTAAACACCCAGATTCAAGAACCGGACCTAGTGTCCGGTTTTTTTATGCCTGCAATTCAATTGCTTAGGTGCAAAACGCGGAACACAAACATTCTTATTCCGATTAATTTTTATATATTATTCAATAACTTAGGTTTGACAGTACTCTATATGCGGCTCAGACTCTGCCCATATTCAACTAATTAAAGGGCAGGACCCCATCATGAAAGGCGACATTACAGTCATCCAGCATCTCAATAAAATCCTTGCCAATGAACTGGTCGCGATCAATCAGTACTTCCTGCATGCCCGCATGTACGAAGATTGGGGCCTGAACAAGCTGGGCAAGCACGAGTATCACGAGTCCATCGACGAGATGAAGCATGCGGACAAGCTGATCAAGCGCATCCTCTTCCTCGAAGGCCTGCCCAACGTCCAGGACCTAGGCAAGCTGCACATCGGCGAACACACCAAGGAAATGCTCGAGTGCGACCTGCGCATCGAGCGTACCGGCCATGCCGACCTCAAGGCAGCGATCGCCCACTGTGAATCGGCCGGCGACTTCGGCAGCCGTGAACTGCTGGAAGATATTCTCGAATCCGAAGAAGAACATATCGACTGGCTGGAAACTCAACTAGGCCTGATCGACAAAGTTGGTATCGAGAACTACCTGCAATCGCAAATGGGTGACGAGTAACTTAACTCGTAATACTCCCGACAATAAAAAGCCCCGCTTCTTTCCAGAAGCGGGGCTTTTTGCATTACGTGGATATATTCACGCAATGCACAGGAGCGAGTGCTCTCGCTCCTGCAAGACAACCTGGATCAGGCTTCGGTCTTGGCTGCGGCTGCTTTCTCGGCAGCGGCCTTGATCAGGGTCTGCAGCTCACCGTTGGCGAACATCTCCGCCATGATGTCGCTACCACCGACCAGCTCACCATCGACCCACAGTTGCGGGAAGGTTGGCCAGTTGGCGTACTTGGGCAGGTTGGCGCGAATTTCCGGGTTCTGCAGGATGTCCACGTAAGCGAACTTCTCGCCACACCCCATCACGGCCTGCGCGGCTTTCGCGGAGAAGCCACACTGCGGGGCATTCGGCGAGCCTTTCATGTAAAGCAGAATGGTGTTGTTGGCAATCTGCTCTTTAATAGTTTCGATGATATCCATGGAACACCTCGGCTGAACTTTCCGACTCTGTTGTCGGCACGGTGGCGCATTGTAACGGAATCCTGAGCGCGCTGCTTGGCCTCTCCGACAGACATCTCAGGCCGCCACCACCTTGACTGGCACGCCATTGAGCGCCGAATTCCCCGACAACGCATCCAGATGGCGCTCATCGGTCAGGTCGTTGGCGCTACAGCCGGGTTGTCCGCTGGCGATCTTCATCTGCACACCCGGGCGGGCGTGCCCCCAGCCGTGGGGCAGGCTCACGACTCCCGGCATCATGTCGGCGCTGGCCAGCACCTCGACCTCCACCGTGCCGACCCGGGAACTGATACGTACCCGTTGGCCGTCGCTCAAGCCACGCTGGGCCAAGTCTTGCGGATGCATCAGCAATTGATGGCGCGGCTTGCCTTTGACCAGGCGATGATAATTGTGCATCCAGGAATTATTGCTGCGCACATGCCGCCGTCCGATCAGCAGCAGTTCATCCGCCTGCGGCATAGGCTGTGCGGCAAAACGTTGCAGGTCCGCCATGATCGCCGCTGGGGCCGCCTGGATCCGCCGGTTCTCGGTCTTCAGGCGTTGCGCCAGGTTTGGCTGCAACGGCCCCAGGTCGATGCCGTGGGGATGCAGCTTCAAGGTGGCCAGGGATAACTTGAGCGGCGCCCCGTCGCCATGACGCCCGGCGCGCAATCCCAGGTCGATCATTTGCGCCGGAGCCATGGTCGGCTTGAGGCTGTTGCCGGTTCTCGCCGCAAACGCCTTGGCCAGGCCGACGAAGATTTCCCAATCGTGCAAAGCCCCCTCGGGTTTGGGCAAGATCGCCCGGTTGAAGCGACTGACATTACGCACGGCGAACATGTTGAACGTGGTGTCGTAGTGGTCATTCTCCAGCGCCGAAGTGGACGGCAGGATCAGGTCCGCATAACGGGTGGTTTCGTTGATGTACAGGTCGATGCTGACCATGAACTCCAGGCCGTCCAAGGCCTGTTCCAGGCGTCGACCATTGGGCGTGGACAGCACCGGGTTGCCTGCCACCGTGACCAGGGCCCGGACCTGCCCCTCACCTTCGGTGAGCATCTCTTCGGCCAAGGCGGATACCGGTAGCTCACCGCCGTATTCGGGAAGTCCGGATACCCGGCTCTGCCAGGCATTGAAGTGACCGCCCGAGGTCGCCGCCACCAGGTCCAGCGCTGGCTCGGTACACAGCGCGCCGCCCACCCGGTCGAGATTGCCGGTAACCAGGTTGAGCAGTTGCAGCAACCAATGGCACAGCGTGCCGAAGGCCTGGGCCGAGACGCCCATGCGTCCATAGCAGACCGCCCTGTCGGCACTGGCGAACTCCCTGGCCAGTTGGCGGATCTGCGGCGCCGAGATCGCGCACAACGGGCTCATGGCTTCCGGGGTGAAGCTGGAAATCGCCTGCCGCACCTGCGCCAGCCCATCCACCTGCAGATGACTGTCGCGCATCGGCCCGTCCAGGAAAATGCTGTTCAACAGGCCGAACAGCAAGGCCACGTCGCCCCCTGGCCGAATGAACAGATGCTGGTCGGCCATTGCCGCCGTCTCGCTGCGCCGGGGGTCGATCACCACCACCTTGCCACCACGGGCCTGGATCGCCTTCAGGCGCTTCTCCACATCGGGTACGGTCATGATGCTGCCATTGGAAGCCAGGGGGTTGCCGCCGAGAATCAGCATGAAATCGGTATGGTCGATATCGGGAATCGGCAACAGCAGGCCGTGGCCATACATCAAGTAGCTGGCCAGGTGCTGGGGCAATTGGTCAACGGAAGTGGCGGAGAAACGGTTGCGGCTCTTGAGCTGGCCGAGGAAGTAGTTGCTATGGGTCATCAACCCGTAGTTATGCACGCTGGGATTGCCTTGGTAGGTGGCCACCGCATCCTGGCCATGGCGCTGCTGGATATCCGCCAGGCGCTCGGCCACCAGGGCGAAGGCCTCATCCCATTCGATCGGCAGCCATTCGTTGCCGACCCGCCGCACCGGATGGCGCAGGCGATCCGGATCATCCTGTATGTCTTGCAGGGCTACGGCCTTGGGACAAATATGGCCGCGGCTGAAACTGTCCTGGGGGTCGCCCTTGATCGAAGTGATCCGCGGGCCGCTTCCCGGCTCCTCGGTGACTTCCAGGGTCAGTCCGCAGATGGCTTCGCACAGGTGGCATGCACGGTGATGGAGAGTCTTGGTCATGGCCAGTCTCTATTGTTCGACGACACCTGCGATCAGGCATCGGAAGCCAGGACTATGGCGTCAGTCCACCGGGCACGCCAGGGATGTTCGTCCCATGAATCCACGACCATCAACCCGGGACATGCTCGCCACCTTCAGTTGGGCGGCAGCCTGGGCAGGCTGTCCATGGACACCGGCACTCTCGATTCCGCTGGTCCTTGTCCGGGATAAGTGCCCGACAACTGGGCAAGCAGGCGCCAATGCTCATCGAGGCCGGCACTGAGGGTCATCATCCGATCGATCATCTTGCGCGCCGCGTCCCGGGTCACCTGGTCATCGCTGCGCAGCAGTTCGCAGGAAAACGTGGTCACCGAGGCCGTCATGTCGGTAAGGGCCCGGGCCGTGAGCCCCAGCAGCGTCATAAGTTGTTGCTCCTTGGACTCCATCGCACACGCTTCCCGGCTGCTGATCCGCCTTTATAACCCCCAGCACTTTGCATTAGGAAATGTTTCAGGTTGGCGACCGAGGCTCACCTGGCCGGCAGCTCCCCGGCCCATGGGTCAGAAAGCGACCACGGCCCCGCGGGCAGCGCCCCTTCGATTGCCAAGCCGTATCGGGGCAGTGTACAAATGCCCGGCTGCTACCTGGAAACTGATCTTGAAAATGCCGTCGCGTTCGCGTCCCGGCCCCTGTGAATACCCTTGATCGCCGTAGCACTATTGGTAATACGCGACATTTAATTATAAGATCGCGCCTTCCCCATTTCGTCGCCCCGTGCGGCTTCCGCCGCAGGTCCAGCCTATTGTTCGATAAAACAAGGCCTTGAGAATCTGCGGTCCGTGGCAAAAAGGTAGTTAATGATGAGCGCAAGGCACTTTCTCTCCCTGATGGATTGCACGCCCGATGAGCTGGTCAGTGTGATCCGTCGAGGCGTCGAGCTGAAGGACCTGCGTAACCGCGGCGTACTCTTCGAGCCCTTGAAGAATCGTGTGCTGGGCATGATCTTCGAAAAGTCCTCGACCCGTACCCGCCTGTCCTTCGAAGCCGGCATGATCCAACTGGGCGGCCAGGCGATCTTCCTGTCGCCACGCGATACCCAACTGGGGCGCGGCGAACCCATTGGCGATTGCGCCATCGTCATGTCGCGCATGCTCGACGCCGTGATGATCCGCACCTTCGCCCACAGCACCCTGACCGAGTTCGCAGGCAACTCCCGCGTCCCGGTGATCAACGGCCTGTCCGATGACCTGCACCCCTGCCAACTGCTGGCCGACATGCAGACCTTCCTCGAGCATCGCGGCTCGATCCAGGGCAAGACCGTGGCCTGGATCGGCGACGGCAACAATATGTGCAACAGCTATATAGAAGCGGCCATCCAGTTCGACTTCCAGCTGCGCATCGCCTGCCCGGAAGGTTATGAACCCAACCCAAGGTTCGTCGCCCAGGCCGGCGAGCGCGTGACGATCGTCCGCGATCCCCGGGAAGCGGTACAGGGCGCCCATCTCGTCAGCACCGACGTCTGGACCTCCATGGGCCAGGAAGAGGAAACCGCCAAGCGCCTGGAGCTGTTCGCTCCGTTCCAGGTCAACCGGGCCCTGCTCGATCTGGCAGCACCGGATGTAGTGTTCATGCACTGCCTGCCCGCCCACCGCGGCGAAGAAATCAGCCTCGACCTGCTGGACGATCCGCGTTCGGTGGCTTGGGACCAGGCGGAAAACCGCCTCCACGCACAGAAGGCCCTGCTCGAGTTCCTCGTCGAGCCGGCGTATCACCACGCATGAGCCGACCATTGCTACTGAACCTGCGCAATCTCGCCTGCGGCTACCAGGATCAGCGCGTGGTGCAGAACCTCAACCTGCACCTCAACGCCGGTGACATCGGCTGCCTGCTGGGCTCCTCCGGTTGCGGCAAGACCACCACGCTGCGGGCCATCGCCGGTTTCGAACCGGTGCACGAAGGGGAAATCCAGCTGGCCGGCGAAACCATTTCCAGCGCCGGCTTTACCCTGGCCCCGGAAAAACGCCGGATCGGCATGGTGTTCCAGGACTACGCGCTGTTCCCGCACCTGTCGGTGGCGGACAACATCGCCTTCGGCATCCGCAAGCATCCGCAGAAGGACCGGGTAGTCGCCGAACTGTTGGAACTGGTCAACCTCAAGCAACTGGGCCAGCGCTTCCCCCATGAGCTGTCCGGCGGCCAGCAACAGCGCGTGGCCCTGGCCCGGGCCCTGGCTCCAGAACCGCAGTTGCTGTTGCTCGACGAGCCCTTTTCCAACCTCGATGGCGAACTGCGTCGCAAGCTCAGCCATGAGGTGCGCGATATCCTCAAGACCCGCGGCACCAGCGCCATCCTGGTTACCCACGACCAGGAAGAAGCCTTCGCCGTAAGCGACCAGGTAGGGGTATTCAAGCAAGGACGGCTGGAACAGTGGGACACACCCTACAACCTCTACCACGAGCCACAGACTCCTTACGTCGCCAGCTTCATCGGCCAGGGCTATTTCATTCGAGGCCAGCTGAGCAGCCCGGAGTCGGTGCAGACCGAACTGGGAACGCTGCAGGGCAACCGCGCCTACACCTGGCCGACCGGGGGCGCGGTAGACGTGCTGCTGCGCCCGGACGACATCGTCCACGCACCGGACAGCGCCCTCAAGGCCCGGGTGGTGGGCAAGACCTTCCTCGGCGCCTCGACCCTCTACCGCCTGCAACTGCCCACCGGCAGCCAGCTGGAATCGATCTTCCCGAGCCACGCCGACCACCAGGTCGGAGCCGATGTCGGCATCCGCGTGGCAGCCGAACACCTGGTGCTGTTCCAAGCCTCGGGCAGCACCGCCGCACAGATTGCCGCAAACGATTCAGGCGTGCGCCGCTACAGCAACGCCCACTGACGCAAAAGGCCGGCTGCCGCATGAAACACGGCAGCCGGCCTTGCATTCACGCCTCCCGGTTCAGTCTCGCCCGATATCGGCGAACTTGGCCTGGGTGTGCTCGGCCAGCACCGCTGCCGACAGCTCCACTTCCAGACCACGGCGACCGGCACTGACGAAGATGCTGGCAAAGGGTTGTGCGCTGTTGTCGATGAAGGTGCGCAAGCGCTTCTTCTGCCCCAGCGGGCTGATCCCCCCCAGCAAATAACCGGTGGCACGCTGGGCAGCGGCCGGATCGGCCATCTCGGCTTTCTTCACCCCCGCCGCATGGGCCAGGGCCTTCAGGTCGAGGCTGCCCACGACCGGTACCACCGCCACCAGCAACTCGCCCTTTTCGCTACTGGCCAGCAAGGTCTTGAATACCTGTGCCGGGTCCAGGCTGAGTTTCTCCGCCGCCTCCAGACCGTAGGAGGCCGCCTTGGGATCGTGTTCATAACTGTGGATGCGATGTTCGGCGCGAACTTTTTTCAGCAGGTCCAGTGCAGGGGTCATGGCAGCTCCAGGGCAATGATGAAAGGCAAAACAAAGCCCCCGGATTTTAGGTTATTCGTCGGTAAAAGGCTCTATTCCGAGCCTTGAAAACCAACGCCCGACCACGACCGCGCGAGCATCACTGTCAGTCTTGGCACAACCCCCGCAAAGCATTCGTTTGATTGATATCTATAAAATGACCAATCGTTCACTTTCGACCTTTGACAGCGGTGTTTCTTGTCTATATTTTTTCGTTTCTGAATATCATGCGGTAGATCCAAGTGGGTACCCAGTAGCAAGACGAGGCCGGAATGGGGATTCCGTCGTCGTTGGAAGTCGCGCTCCATACCTTTGCGGCAGCGCCAGACAACAACAAAAACCGAGGTTCACAATGACAACTGCTCTGCAACAACCATCGCTATCGGGCCAGTGCCTGGCCGAGTTCCTGGGTACCGCGCTATTGATCTTCTTCGGCACCGGTTGCGTCGCCGCGCTCAAGGTCGCGGGCGCCAGCTTCGGCCTGTGGGAAATCAGCATCATCTGGGGGATCGGCGTGAGCATGGCGATCTACCTGACCGCCGGCGTTTCCGGCGCACACCTGAACCCCGCCGTGAGTATCGCTTTGTGCCTGTTCGCCGACTTTGAAAAGCGCAAACTGCCGTTCTATATCCTGGCCCAGGTCGCTGGCGCCTTCTGCGCCGCCCTGTTGGTTTACACGCTGTACAGCAACCTGTTCTTCGATTTCGAACAAACCCACCAGATGGTCCGTGGTTCCCAGGCAAGCCTGGAACTGGCCTCGGTGTTCTCCACCTTCCCCAACCCGGCCCTGAGCACCGCCCAGGCCTTCCTGGTGGAAGTGGTGATTACCGCGATCCTGATGGGCGTGATCATGTCTCTGACCGACGACAACAACGGCCTGCCGCGCGGCCCCATGGCACCACTGCTGATCGGCCTGTTGATCGCCGTGATCGGCAGCGCCATGGGCCCGCTGACCGGCTTTGCGATGAACCCGGCGCGGGACTTTGGTCCTAAACTGATGACGTTCTTCACCGGCTGGGGTGAAATCTCCTTCACCGGTGGCCGTGATATCCCGTATTTCCTGGTGCCAATCTTCGCCCCGATCCTGGGTGCCTGCCTCGGTGCAGTTGCCTATCGCGGCCTGATTGCCCGTCACCTGCCCGATGCCGCGCCGGCTGCGCAAGCCGAACCAGCCGCTGACAGCAAGGTCAAGGCTTCCTGAACCCGCTGGCGCTGGGTCCTGCCCGGATTGACCCCGCGCCTGCTTCCACTCCCTTATTTCGTCCAAGGCAATCGACATGACCGACATTCAGAATAAGAACTACATCATTGCCCTCGATCAGGGTACGACCAGCTCCCGAGCCATCATTTTCGACCGCGACGCCAACGTGGTCTGCATCGCCCAGCGCGAGTTCGCCCAGCACTACCCGCAAGCCGGCTGGGTGGAGCACGATCCCATGGAAATCTTCGCCACCCAGAGCGCGGTAATGGTCGAGGCCCTGGCACAAGCCGGCCTGCACCACGACCAGGTGGCCGCCATCGGCATCACCAACCAGCGTGAAACCACCGTGGTCTGGGACAAGAACACCGGCCGCCCGATCTACAACGCCATCGTCTGGCAATGCCGGCGCAGCACCGAGATCTGCCAGCAACTCAAGCGTGACGGCCTGGAAGACTACATCCGTGAGACCACCGGCCTGGTCACCGACCCCTACTTCTCCGGCACCAAGCTCAAGTGGATCCTCGACAACGTCGAAGGCAGCCGCGAGCGCGCGCGCAACGGCGAACTGCTGTTCGGCACCATCGATAGCTGGCTGATCTGGAAATTCACCGGCGGCAAGACCCACGTCACCGACTACACCAACGCCTCGCGCACCATGCTCTTCAACATCCATACCCTGGAGTGGGACGCGAAGATGCTGGAGGTGCTGGACATCCCGCGCGAGATGCTGCCGGAAGTGAAGTCCTCCTCGGAAATCTACGGTCGCACCAAGAGCGGCATCGCCATCGGCGGTATCGCCGGCGACCAGCAGGCGGCGCTGTTCGGCCAGATGTGCGTCGAGCCAGGCCAGGCCAAGAACACCTACGGCACCGGCTGCTTCCTGCTGATGAACACCGGCGACAAGGCAGTGAAATCCCAGCACGGCATGCTCACCACCATCGCCTGCGGCCCACGCGGCGAAGTGGCCTACGCCCTGGAAGGCGCGGTGTTCAACGGCGGCTCCACCGTGCAATGGCTGCGTGACGAGTTGAAGATCATCAACGATGCCCACGACACCGAATACTTCGCCGGCAAGGTCAAGGACAGCAACGGCGTGTACCTGGTGCCGGCCTTCACTGGCCTGGGCGCGCCCTACTGGGACCCCTACGCCCGTGGCGCGCTGTTCGGCCTGACCCGTGGCGTGCGCGTGGACCACATCATCCGCGCCGCCCTGGAATCCATCGCCTACCAGACTCGCGATGTGCTCGACGCCATGCAGCAGGACTCCGGCGAACGCCTCAAGGCCCTGCGCGTGGACGGCGGCGCCGTGGCCAACAACTTCCTCATGCAGTTCCAGGCCGACATTCTCGGCACCCAGGTGGAACGTCCGCAAATGCGTGAAACCACCGCCCTGGGCGCCGCCTACCTGGCAGGCCTGGCCTGCGGCTTCTGGGGCAGCCTGGAAGAACTGCGCGGCAAGGCGGTGATCGAGCGCGAGTTCGAACCACAGCTGGCCGAAGCGGAAAAAGAAGAGCTGTATGCGGGCTGGAAGAAAGCCGTCAGCCGCACCCGCGACTGGGAACCCCACGACGAGGCCAAATAAGCCAGATCCTGGATTCCCTCTCCAGGCAACCTGGGCAGCCCCGCATAACCTGCGGGGCTGCGCAACGAACCGGCATAGCCGCATCCGCCACCTGCCGCCGGTGAGGTGTGCGGGCCGGTTATCGAAGCACGGCACTCGCCGTCACCCAGCCTGGCAACTGGCAGGGAGCGGATTCCTGCGGCATCATGGGCAAATTTTGCACGGCAGCCCAAAGGAAGCCCCATGAATCTGCCTCCTCGTCAGCAACAAATCCTCGACCTGGTCCGCGAGCGCGGCTACGTCAGCATCGAGGAATTGGCCCAGCTGTTCGTCGTTACCCCACAGACCATCCGCCGCGATATCAACCAGTTGGCCGAAGCCAACCTGTTGCGTCGCTACCACGGCGGCGCAGCCTACGACTCCAGTGTCGAAAACACCGCCTACGCCATGCGCGCCGACCAGATGCGCGATGAGAAACAACGCATCGGCGAAGCCGTTGCCGCCCAGATCCCCGACCATGCCTCGCTGTTCATCAACATCGGCACCACCACCGAATCCATCGCCCGCGCCCTGCTCAACCACAGCCACCTGAAGATCATCACCAACAACCTGCACGTGGCCTCGATGCTCAGTGCCAAGGATGATTTCGACGTGCTGCTGACCGGCGGCAATGTCCGGCGCGACGGCGGCGTGGTGGGCCAGGCCAGCGTCGACTTCATCAACCAGTTCAAGGTGGATTTCGCCCTGGTGGGCATCAGCGGCATCGACGAAGACGGCAGCCTGCTGGACTTCGACTACCAGGAAGTACGAGTCTCCCAGGCGATCATCGCCAACGCCCGGCAAGTGATCCTGGCCGCCGATTCCAGCAAGTTCGGCCGCAACGCGATGATCCGCCTGGGCCCGATCAGCCTGATCGATTGCCTGGTGACCGACCAGCAACCGGTGCCGGCCCTGACCCAACTGCTCAACCAGCACAAGATCCGCCTCGAAGTGGTCTGAGACCGCCTCCCCCCTACCTGCACCGCTCGCGCATTCGAACGATATCCCGCCACCTGGCATGGGTATCGTCGCGCCTGCGCGCCCGCCGGCACAGCAGCTACAGTTACCCCTCGGTAATGTTCGAAAACTTTCCTTTAGTGGTTTTCCGATCAGTTTTTTCAATCGAGACACGCTGGATGTGCGGTTCCTTATCCGCTAGTATTTTCGGAAATGAACATTAATGTTCGAATTCAAATACCAAAGCAACACGAGGCTTGCCGATGCCCACTTCTACCTTGCCCGCGCGCCCTCTTTCCGAGGTTTACGATATCGCCGTCATTGGCGGTGGGATCAATGGTGTTGGAATTGCCGCGGATGCGGCGGGTCGCGGCCTGTCCGTGTTCCTTTGTGAAAAGGACGACCTGGCCAGCCACACCTCCTCCGCCAGCAGCAAGCTGATCCATGGCGGCCTGCGCTACCTGGAGCACTACGAATTCCGCCTGGTGCGCGAGGCCCTGGCCGAACGCGAGGTGTTGCTGGCCAAGGCCCCGCACATCGTCAAGCCGATGCGTTTCGTCCTGCCGCACCGCCCTCACCTGCGCCCGGCCTGGATGATCCGCGCCGGCCTGTTCCTCTACGATCACCTGGGCAAGCGCGAGAAGCTCGCCGGCTCGCGCGGCCTGAAGTTCGGTGCCGACAGCGCACTGCAAGCGCAGATCACCCGGGGCTTCGAGTATTCCGACTGCTGGGTCGACGACGCCCGCCTGGTGGTGCTCAACGCCATGTCCGCCCGCGAACATGGCGCCCACGTGCATACCCAGACCCGCTGTGTCAGCGCCCGCCGTAGCCAGGGCTTGTGGCAGCTGGACCTGGAACGTGCCGACGGCAGCCTGTTCTCCATCACCGCCAAGGCCCTGGTGAATGCCGCCGGCCCTTGGGTCGCCAAGTTCATCAAGGACGACCTGAAGCTGGAGTCGCCCTACGGTATCCGCCTGATCCAGGGCAGCCACCTGATCGTGCCCAAGCTGTACGAAGGCGAACACGCGCACATCCTGCAGAACGAAGACCAGCGCATCGTCTTCACTATCCCCTACCTCGACCAGTTCACCCTGATCGGCACCACCGACCGCGAGTACACCGGCGATCCGGCCAAGGTGGCGATCACCGAGGGGGAAACCGACTACCTGCTGCAAGTGGTCAACGCCCACTTCAAGAAGCAACTGAGCCGCGACGACATCCTGCACACCTATTCCGGGGTCCGTCCGCTGTGCAACGACGAGTCCGACAACCCGTCGGCAGTCACCCGCGACTACACCCTGGCCCTGTCCGGCAGTGGTGACGAGGCGCCGCTGCTGTCGGTGTTCGGCGGCAAGCTGACCACCTACCGCAAGCTGGCGGAATCGGCCATGGCCCAGCTGGCCCCTTACTTCAAGCACGCCAAGCCAAGCTGGACCGCCCAGGCCAGCCTGCCCGGCGGCGAGGACATGACCACGCCACAGGCACTGGCCGACGCCATCCGCAGCAAATTCGACTGGCTACCCAGCCAGATTGCCCGGCGCTGGGCCACCACCTACGGCAGTCGCACCTGGCGCCTGCTGGAAGGCGTGCAAGGCCTGGGCGACATGGGCGAACACCTGGGCGGCGGCCTCTACAGCCGCGAAGTGGATTACCTGTGCAGCGAGGAATGGGCGCTCAAGGCCGAGGACATCCTCTGGCGCCGGAGCAAGCTGGGACTGTTCACCACCGAACAGGAACAGCAGCAACTGCGGGAATACCTGCAAAAAGTCGAGCACAATCGCGGCAAGATCAAGGCAGCTTGACCTTCTAGCCCAGCCAGCCCCTGCACCTTCAGGTCCAGGGGCTTTTTTGTGCCCGCGCAACGGGCATCTGCTGCGCTGAAAACCTCATGAGCGCCGACAGCGCACGTTCGGTTTTCCGAACGCTGCTTGCGGGGCAGTTCGGTTAACCGGATAACCTGGCTATGGAGGGTTCGTCACGAATATTTAATTCCCTTTAAAATCAAATGGTTGACCATTATCTACTGGCCTGGCACGACTCATGCTCTACACTGTTCGACGAATGCCTGTCGTGCCAACACAACAGGAGCCGTCAAGGCATTCGCTGTATAAAAGAGCCGTCGAACTGGCTTCATAAAAAAAACAAATGTCGAGGAAATATTGATGCGCATCGTTCCCCAGCTGTTGGGCGCAGCTATCGCTGCAGCTCTGATTAGCACTCCAGTTCTCGCTGCCGAGCTCACCGGCACACTGAAGAAAATCAAAGAGTCCGGCACCATCACCCTCGGACATCGCGACGCTTCCATTCCGTTTTCCTATATCGCTGACGCTTCCGGCGTACCGGTCGGCTACTCCCACGACATCCAGCTGAAGATCGTCGAAGCGCTCAAGAAAGACCTCGACATGCCTGACCTCAAGGTCAAGTACAACCTGGTCACCTCCCAGACCCGTATCCCACTGGTGCAGAACGGCACCGTGGACATCGAGTGCGGCTCCACCACCAACAACGTCGAGCGCCAGCAACAGGTCGACTTCTCGGTCGGTATCTTCGAGATCGGTACCCGCCTGCTGTCCAAGAAGGACTCCACCTACAAGGACTTCCCTGACCTGAAGGGCAAGAACGTGGTGACCACCGCCGGTACCACTTCCGAGCGTATCCTCAAGGCCATGAACGCCGACAAGCAGATGGGCATGAACGTGATCTCCGCCAAGGACCACGGCGAGTCGTTCCAGATGCTGGAATCGGGCCGTGCCGTCGCCTTCATGATGGACGACGCCCTGCTGGCCGGTGAGATGGCCAAGGCCAAGAAGCCTACCGACTGGGCCGTGACCGGCACCCCCCAATCCTACGAAATCTACGGCTGCATGGTCCGCAAGGGTGATGCGCCCTTCAAGAAAGCCGTGGACGACGCCATCGTCGCTACCTACAAGTCGGGCGAAATCAACAAGATCTACGACAAGTGGTTCCAGTCGCCGATCCCGCCAAAAGGCCTGAACCTGATGTTCCCAATGAGCGACGAGCTCAAGGCCCTGATCGCCAACCCGACCGACAAAGCGGCTGACGATAAAAAGTCCTGATTCCTGACTAACCTTACTCCTGAGGAGGCCTTGGCCTCTTCAGGAGCCTGTCACTACCTGCTGGCACATTCTGGAAACACTCGCACCGGTGGTTGTCGAGCCGATAGCGTGTGCCTGGCCGTCCTGGCCAGAAGGGAACGGATCTCCCCAGGCGGGTGCTTGTAGTACATCGAACGATCTGAGGGGTAACCCCAATGAATTACAACTGGGACTGGGGCGTGTTCTTCAAGTCCACCGGCGTGGGCAGCGAGACCTATCTCGACTGGTTCCTTTCGGGACTGGGCTGGACCATCGCCATCGCCGTGGTGGCCTGGATCATCGCATTGATACTGGGATCGATCCTGGGGGTCATGCGTACCGTGCCGAACCGCCTGGTGTCGGGCATCGCCACCGTCTACGTGGAGATCTTCCGCAACGTGCCCCTGTTGGTGCAGCTGTTCATCTGGTACTTCCTGGTGCCCGACCTGCTGCCGCAGAACCTGCAGGACTGGTACAAGCAGGATCTGAACCCGACCACCTCGGCCTACCTGAGCGTCGTCGTCTGCCTGGGCCTGTTCACCGCCGCCCGGGTCTGCGAACAAGTGCGCACCGGTATCCAGGCCCTGCCCCGCGGCCAGGAATCCGCCGCTCGCGCCCTGGGCTTCAAGCTGCCGCAGATCTACTGGAACGTGCTGCTACCCCAGGCCTACCGGATCATCATTCCGCCGCTCACTTCCGAGTTCCTCAACGTCTTCAAGAACTCCTCCGTGGCGTCCTTGATCGGCCTGATGGAACTGTTGGCCCAGACCAAGCAGACCGCCGAGTTCTCGGCCAACCTGTTCGAAGCCTTCACCCTGGCCACCCTGATCTACTTCACCCTGAACATGAGCCTGATGTTGCTGATGCGCCTGGTGGAGAAGAAAGTCTCGGTCCCCGGCTTGATCTCCGTGGGAGGTAAATAATGGAATTCGACTTCTCGGGCATCGTCCCGGCCATTCCCGGCCTGTGGAACGGCATGCTGATGACCCTCAAGCTGATGGCCCTGGGCGTGGTCGGCGGGATCATCCTCGGCACCCTGCTGGCCCTGATGCGCCTGTCCCACAACAAGCTGCTGGCGAACATCGCCGGCGCCTACGTCAACTACTTCCGCTCGATCCCGCTGCTGCTGGTGATCACCTGGTTCTACCTGGCGGTGCCTTTCGTGCTGCGCTGGATCACCGGCGAAGACACCCCGATCGGCGCGTTCACTTCGTGCATCGTCGCCTTCATGATGTTCGAAGCGGCGTACTTCTGCGAAATCGTCCGGGCCGGCGTGCAGTCGATCCCCAAGGGCCAGATGGGCGCCGCCCAGGCCCTGGGCATGACCTACGGCCAGACCATGCGCCTGATCATCCTGCCCCAGGCGTTCCGCAAGATGACCCCGCTGCTGCTGCAACAGAGCATCATCCTGTTCCAGGACACCTCCCTGGTGTACACCGTGGGCCTGGTGGACTTCCTCAACGCCTCGCGTTCCAGCGGCGACATCATCGGCCGCTCCAATGAATTCCTGATCTTCGCCGGTCTGGTGTATTTCACAATCAGCTTCGCCGCCTCGCTGCTGGTCAAGCGTCTGCAAAAAAGGTTCGCCGTATGATCTCTATCAAAAACGTCAACAAGTGGTATGGGGACTTCCAGGTGCTGACCGACTGCAGCACCGAGGTCAAGAAAGGTGAGGTGGTGGTGGTCTGCGGTCCGTCCGGTTCGGGCAAATCGACCCTGATCAAGTGCGTCAATGCCCTGGAGCCTTTCCAGAAGGGCGACATCGTGGTCGACGGCACCTCCATCGCCGACCCCAAGACCGACCTGCCCAAACTGCGCTCGCGAGTGGGCATGGTGTTCCAGCACTTCGAACTGTTCCCGCACCTGAGCATCACCGAGAACTTGACCATCGCCCAGGTCAAGGTCCTGGGCCGCAGCAAGGAAGAGGCCACCAAGAAAGGCCTGCAATTGCTCGAGCGCGTGGGCCTGGCTGCCCACGCCCACAAGCATCCGGGCCAGCTGTCCGGCGGCCAGCAACAACGTGTGGCCATCGCCCGCGCCCTGGCCATGGACCCGATCGTCATGCTGTTCGACGAACCGACCTCGGCCCTGGACCCGGAAATGGTCAACGAAGTGCTGGATGTAATGGTGCAACTGGCCAACGAAGGCATGACCATGATGTGCGTGACCCACGAAATGGGCTTTGCCCGCAAGGTGGCGAACCGGGTGATCTTCATGGACAAGGGCCAGATCATCGAGGACTGCCAGAAGGAAGAGTTCTTCGGCGATATCAACGCCCGCTCCGAACGTGCGCAGCACTTCCTCGAGAAGATCCTGCAGCACTGATACGGCGGCGTTCCGCCTGCCCTTGTGGCAAGGGAGCCTGCTCCCACGGGGTCGCCTGGCGACCCCCAACCTGCGAATGGATCTTGCCTGGCACGAGGCACTCAGCGCTCCATGACGGCCTCCGGGCCGAGCGTGGGTGCGCCCGTCGCCATGCTGGTTGACCCAAGGCATCTGTGATGAAATGCGACCCCACTCTCTATCGCGCCACGCCGCCATCACTCGCCGTGAAACCCCGTCTGATCCGTCATCTGCTGCTACCGCCCCTGGTCATCGCCCTGATGGCCGCCCTGGGCTACGCCGGATTCTGGATCAGCGAGCACAACGGCATCCGCACCCTGGGTGAAAATGGCGCGCGCCAGCTGGAGTTGCATGCCCGCGCCGTAGAGAGCGAGATCAGCAAGTACACCTACCTGCCCAGCCTGCTGGAGCTGGAATCCAGCGTCTCGCAACTGCTGGCCGATCCCTCGCCGGAACACCGGCAAGCCGTCAACCAATACCTCGAAGGCCTGAACCGCCGCAGCCGCAGCCGGGCCATCTATGTCATGGACACCACCGGCCGGGTGCTGGCCACCAGCAACTGGCGCGATGTCGACAGCTACCTGGGCGAAGACCTGTCGTTCCGGGCCTACTACCAGAACGCCGTGCGCGGCTACCCCGGGCGCTTCTACGGCATCGGCAGCACCAGTGGCGAGCCCGGCTACTACCTGGCCCATGGCCTGGAGGAGCAAGGCAAGATCATCGGCGTAGCGGTGGTCAAGGTCCGTCTCGAAGCCCTGGAGGAGCGCTGGCAACGGGCGCGCATGGAAGCCTTCGTCAGCGACGAGAACGGCATCATCATCCTCTCCAGCGATCCGAGCCGCCGCCTCAAGTCGGTCCGCCCGCTGAGCGACGACACCAAGGAACGCCTGGCCCGCAGCCTGCAGTACTACTGGTTCCCGCTCAACGAACTGGAACCCCTGGCCCGCGAGCGCCTGGAGGAGGGCGTGGAGAAACTCACCTTTCCGGCCAACACCGAACTGGCCGACGACGAACAGCCCATCAGCTACTTGTCCCAGACTCGCCCCTTGAGCGACACCCCCTGGAACTTCACCCTGCTGACGCCCTTGCAGGACCTGCGCCGCGAAGCCATCAACCAGGGCATTCTGGTGGCCGTGGCCTTCGCCCTGGTGGCGTTCCTGATGATTGCCTGGAACGAACGGCGCAAGGTCATCGCCACTCGCCTGGCCGCCCGCGAGGCCTTGCAGGAAGCCAACAGCCAGCTCGAACGACGGATCACCGAGCGCACCGCCGACCTGCGCGCCAGCAACGAACGGCTCAAGGCGCAGATCCGTGAGCGCCGCCAAGCCGAGGAAACCCTGCGCCGGGCCCAGGACGAGCTGGTCCAGGCCGGCAAGCTGGCGGCCATCGGCCAGATGTCCACCAGCATCGCCCACGAACTCAACCAGCCGCTGGCAGCGCTGCGCACGCTATCGGGCAACACCGTGCGCTTCCTCGAGCGCGGCGCCCTGGACACCGCCAGCGCCAACCTCAAGACCATCAATGAACTGATCGACCGCATGGGCCGCATCACCGCCAGCCTGCGCTCCTTCGCCCGTCGTGGCGACGACCAGGGCCAGGCCAGCCTGGCCAAGGCGGTGGACGCCGCCCTGCAAGTCCTCGGCGCGCGCCTGGAACCGCTGCCCCTGCAATTGCATCGCGACTTCGCCGAACAGACCTTGCAGATCGACCAGACACGCCTGGAGCAGATCCTGGTCAACCTGATGGGCAACGCCCTGGATGCCATGCAGGCACAGCCGGCGCCGCAGCTCTGGCTCGAAGGCGAATCCGCCGACGGCAAGTACCGCCTGCGGGTACGGGACAACGGCCACGGCATCGACCCCGAGACACGCAAGCATCTGTTCGAACCCTTTTTCACCACCAAGCCCGGCGAACAGGGGCTGGGACTGGGCCTGACCCTGTCCGCCAGCCTTGCCGCAGCCAGCGGCGGCAGCCTGGGGGTGGAACATCCGGCAAGCGGCGGCACCGCCTTTGTCCTCAGCTTGCCCCTGGCAAGCCCTACTCGAGCCGAGCCGATATGAACCACGAGCTGACCGTGCTGATCGTCGAAGACGACCCCCATGTCCTGCTGGGTTGCCAACAGGCCCTGGCCCTGGAAGACATTCCCTGCATCGGCGTGGGCAGCGCCGAAGATGCCCTGGCCCAGGTCGGGGACAACTTTCCCGGCATCGTGGTCAGCGACATCCGCCTGCCGGGCATCGACGGCCTGGAACTGCTGACCCGCCTCAAGGCCCGCGACCGCAGCTTGCCGGTGGTGTTGATCACCGGCCATGGCGACATCTCCATGGCGGTGGGGGCGATGCAGAACGGCGCCTACGACTTCATGGAAAAGCCCTTTTCCCCCGAACGCCTGGTGGAAGTGGCTCGCCGCGCCCTGGAACAGCGGGGCCTGGCCCGTGAAGTGAGTTCACTGCGGCGCCAGCTGGCCGAACGCAGCTCCCTGGAGGGACGAATCATCGGCCGCTCGCCAGCGATGCAAAACCTGCGGGAGTTGATCGCCAACGTCGCCGATACCTCGGCCAACGTGCTGATCGAAGGCGAGACCGGCACCGGCAAGGAACTGGTCGCCCGGTGCCTGCACGACTTCAGTCGGCGCCACCAGCAACAGTTCGTCGCCCTGAACTGCGGCGGCCTGCCGGAAAACCTGTTCGAGAGCGAAATCTTCGGCCACGAGGCCAACGCCTTCACCGGTGCCGGCAAGCGGCGCATCGGCAAGATCGAGCACGCTCACCAGGGCACGCTGTTCCTCGATGAAGTGGAAAGCATGCCCATCAACTTGCAGATCAAGCTGTTGCGGGTGCTGCAGGAGCGCACCCTGGAGCGCCTGGGCTCGAACCAGAGCGTGGCCGTGGACTGCCGGGTGATCGCCGCCACCAAGTCGGACCTCAACCAGCTGAGCCAGGCCAAGGAGTTTCGCAGCGACCTGTACTACCGCCTCAACGTGGTGACCCTGGAACTGCCGCCCCTGCGCGAGCGGCGCGAAGACATCCTGCAATTGTTCGAGCACTTCCTGCAGCAGTCGTCCCTGCGCTTCGACCGCGTGGCACCGGAGCTGGACAACCAGACCCTGTCGAGCCTGATGAGCCACGACTGGCCGGGCAATGTGCGTGAATTGCGCAACGTCGCCGAGCGCTTCGCCCTGGGCCTGCCGGCCTTCAAGAAAGCCGGCAGTGGCAGCGGCCAGGGCCTGGGCTTCGCCGAGGCGGTGGAAGCCTTCGAGCGCACCCTGCTGAACGATGCCTTGCAACGCAGCGGCGGTAACCTGACCCAGGCCAGCCAGGAGCTGGGCATGGCCAAGACCACGCTGTTCGACAAGGTCAAGAAGTACGGCCTGAGCCACTGACCCCAAGGCGCCCTATCCATGGATCTGTTGTTGAAAGCCGCGCTGGGCGCGGCTGTGGTGGTGATTCTCGCGGCCCTGGCCAAGACTCGGAACTACTACATCGCCGGGCTGGTACCACTGTTCCCGACCTTCGCCCTGATCGCCCACTACATCGTCGGCAAAGGCCGTTCGCTGGACGACCTGAAGACCACCATCCTGTTCGGCATGTGGTCGATCATTCCCTATTTCGTCTACCTGGCGACCCTGTACGTGATGGTCGACCGCCTGCGCCTGGAGGCCTCCCTGGCGGTGGCCGCGGTGGCCTGGCTGATGGCCGCCAGCATCCTGGTCAGCGTCTGGGTCCGGGTCCACGCCTGAGGCCTGCCCCGGCAGGGTCGCATGCAGCCCTGGCCCGACCCTTGCATTTACCCGGCAAAGCCCGCCCGGCCTGCGTTCCAGCCTGATCACGCAGTTTTCCGGGGGGCGCTGCCATGGGTAAAGTACACCTTGAACATTCTAGATCTCGACCACAGCCTGACCGCCCAGGAGCCCATCACCCGGCGCCTGCAAACTGGCCAGGCGCGACGCATCGACCTGCTGGACCTGGGCCCCAGACTGCGGCTCTGGTCCACCGAGCGCACCTACCGCCAATTCATCGAGCGCCTGGAACGGCGGCCCCGCCATAGCGGCCCGCAGCCGGAAATCTTCTTCGTCGGCTCCGGCGACTATCACCACCTGACCCCGGCCTTGCTGCGCAACCTGCCGGAGCCGGTGAGCCTGATCCACTTCGACAACCATCCGGACTGGGTGCGCCTGGCCCCGCGCCGGCATTGCGGATCCTGGGTCAACCGGGCGCTGCAACTGCCCAATATCCAGCGCATCGTCACCCTTGGGCCCTGCAGCGAAGACCTGCACAACCCGCAATTGCGCGGTGGCAACCTCGGCGCCTTGAAGCACGGCAAGTTGCAGTTGTTCCCCTGGCAACACGAGCCCTCCCGGGTCTGGGGCCGGGTCGGCGACGGCGCCGGGCACCAGCAGCAAGACCGGCACCTGCACTGGCGCAACCTGGTCCAGCTGGACTGGACGGATTTCCTCGACGGCATGATCGCCAGCCTGCCCACCGCGGCGGTCTGGATCACCATCGACAAGGACGTGCTGGCCAGCGAGGACGCCGCCACCAACTGGGACCAGGGCGGCATGCGCCTGGAACACCTGCTGCAAGCCATCCGCGCCCTGGCGGCGCGTAAACGGATACTGGGCATCGACGTTTGCGGCGAATTCGCCCAGCCGGCCTTCAGCAATGCCTTCAAGCGCTGGGAGGCCAAATCCGACCAGCCACCGCCCGAACGCTGGAGCCAGGAGGACCTGCTGCGCAATTCGGTGACCAATGAAGCCTTGCTTTCGCTGTTCGAGGAGCTGTTCCCATGACCTTGACCGTCGTGTTGCTGGTGGCCTTTTCCATCCTCCTCGATGTGATCGGCCAGTTGTGTTTCAAGCTGGGCCTGGACCGCTTGCCGGAGCTGGAGGGGGGCTTTCGCCTGAACGCCTTCTGGGGCCAGGTGTTCAACGCCCCGCTGCTGTGGTGCGGGGTAGGCGCCTACGCGGTGGAATTCTTCGTCTGGCTCGAGGCCCTGTCCCGGGCCCCCCTGAGCCTGCTGTTCCCGGCCGCGGCCCTGGGTTATTGCGGGGTGGTACTGGCGGGCAAGGTGGTGCTGGGGGAAACCGTCAGCCGCCGGCGCTGGCTCGGCACCCTGGTGATCACCGCCGGCGTGATGCTGGTCTGCATCGCCAGTACCTGAGCCCTGTCCAACCGATACAAGGAAACGCTTCATGAGTTCGAACCAAGCTAACGACTGGCTGCATGGGCGCCTGGGCACCCTGCTGCTGTGGTTCTTGTTGATCAGTTTCGAAGGGGCCGGCCAGATCGCCACCAAGGTCGGCGGCGACCAGCTGGGACAGATGGATTTCAGCCTGCAATGGCTGGCGGCGGTCATTGCCAATCCCGGGGTGCTGACGGCGATCGCCTGCTACATCGGCGCGTTCTTCGTCTGGATGCTGATCCTGCGGCGCAGCAGCCTGTCCCTGGCCTTCCCCCTGAGCGCCCTGGTGTATGTGGTGGTCCTGCTGGGCTCGTGGCTGATGCTGGGCGAGCAGATCAACCCGCTGCACTGGCTCGGGGTCTTCGTGATCATGGGCGGGATCGCCCTGCTGGCCGAAGGCGAGGAAGCCTGAAAACACCCTGCGCCCGCTGCGCGGGCGTACGCAGTCTTCGGTAGCGGCTACAGGATCAGCTTCGTGTAGCCGCTGCCGCCAGGCTGCGACAAGGTCCGCAGGACCTTCGACAACTTCAGCCTTGCGCGCCCGCTGCGCCGTCGTGCGCAGCCTTCGGCAACGGCTACAGGTTACTGGCGGTGGGAAACCAGAAAGCCCAGCCCGTGGGACACCGGGATCACTTTCACCCCCGCCGCACGCTGTTCCTCGCGAATCTGGCGATGGAAGGCCTTGACCTTGGTCCAGTGCATCTTCGGCCGGTAGTGGTGCTCGGCGTGGTAGCCGTTGTTCATCCAGATCAGGTTGTACAGCGGGCTATAGGAACTCACGCCCCAGGCGATCGGCAGGTCGGGATTAGCCCCCAGGTGCTCGTAGTAGCCATTGAGCGACGACAGCGACTGGCCCAGGTACCAGAACGGCAGCAGTACCAGCACCGCGTGCCAGTCGAAGAACGCCAGCGCCAGGTAGAACGCGATCGTCACCGCGATCTCCACTTTCACCCAGCGCGCATCGTCCGGGCGCTTGCGCTGCATTTCCTGGTAGATCTCCTTCGGATCATCGCGAAAGAAACTGAGGAAGGTATAGGCCCATGGGTTGTCCGGCTGGCCGTTCTTGCCGTGCAGGTAGATCGACAGCGGATCGACGGTCTTGCCATTGGCATCCGGCAGGTCGGAGTTGCCCCGATGGTGGCGGTTATGGATGTCGCGGTACAGGGTCTGGGAAAAACCGATGGTCACCGACAGCAACAGGTCGAAGGCGCGGTTCATCCAGGCGGGCGTGAAGTAGGCGTTGTGGATCTGGTTGTGGGAAATGCTGTTGATGCTCCACGACAGGCTGACGGCGTACAACAGCGCGGCCGGGATGATGACCCACCAGGACAGCGCGTGGAAATCCAGCACCAGCCACAGAACGAAGGCGAAATGCGCCAGGGCCATGACGATCGGGATCAGGTCCCAGAGGGAATAGGCGAGCAAACGATAGGCAGGACGGGCCATGAAGAACTTCCTGGGAAATTGGATTCATGGCGCCTGTTGCAAAGGCCAGACCAGTTTTCCTCCTGACGACGCCCGTGGCCGGTCCCGCCCCGGGCGCCAGGCTACAAAGCCCTCAGAAACGGTAGCTGATGGCGGTCTGTACTTGTCCCTGGTTGACGTGGCCCTTGTCGCGCACGATGGTGCTGTCGGCCGCCGAGTTGACCAGGCGGATCCAGCTGGCGCTGGCCACCAGCGACCAGTTGCGCCCCAGCGGGACCTGGATGTTCTGGGTCAGGGTGAAGTTCTGCAAGCCACCGCCGGCGTCATAGCGCTGGATGCCAGAGGCCAGGAACTCCTTGGTGCTGACACCGAAGAAGGTCTGGTTCTGCCGGGCATCGGCAAAGTGCAGGGTCAGGTTGTTGCTGCCGATGATGCCCATGCCCAAGGGGTAGCCGATCTCGCCGCCCACCTTGCCCAGCATGCCGCCCTGGCCACCGGAACCACCCACGGCCTGGCCCAAGGCGGCGAACACGCGCCAGAAATCGTCCGGGGCGTACTGCACGAAACCACCGACGTCGGCCATGTCCGGCACATCCCGCAGCCCGCGCAACGAGCCATCGGCATTACGCCCCTGCAGGTAATTGATGTAGGGCCCCGCACTCCAGCCATTGCTCTTGAAGGCATCCCAGGTCAGGCCGTCGTCGGTGCTCAGGCTGACATCGCCCCAATCCAGGTCCAGGTAGGGCAAGGGCGTGGTGTCATAGCGGCTGGCCGTAGGATCGTGGGGTTGGTAGCCCAGCCCCAGGCCCACCTCGCCGGTGAGGCCGGAGTCGCCCCAGGCGCTACAAGCAAGGCCCAGCGACAGCAGGCCGGCCAGGAGGGAAGGGAAGGTGAGCCTTGGCATGAATGAAATTCCTTATCTGAAAATGCGCGCATCAATCACCACAAGCAGTCCCGAGCGCAAGCACTGATGTTGTTTGTAGCAAGCTACAAAAATTGTAGCTGCCAGGCTACAAATCGCTTCCCCTTCCAGGCAAAGCCCCAGCCCCGCAGGGTTTTCCCTACTTGGCACAGTCCCTGCTCTACCCCCGCCACAAGCGTACACAACGCTCTTATTCAGCAGGTAACAGCAGATGATGCACTGGCATATCGTATGTGACTTCGACGGGACCATCTCCCGCGCCGACGTGATCGATAACGTCCTCCAACGCTTCGCCGACCCAAGCTGGGAAACCATCGAGCAAGAGTGGCTGGACGGTCATATCGGCTCCCGGGAATGCCTCAGCCGCCAACTGGCCCTGGTCAAGGCCTCGCCAGCCGAGCTGCTGGGCTATTTCGACAGTGTCGAGATCGATCCCGACTTCCCTGACTTCGTCGACCATGTGATCGGCCTGGGCGCCACCATCGAAGTGGTCAGCGACGGCATCGAACAAGGCATCGCCCGCATCCTGGCGCGCAACTACGTGACCCTGCTACCGATCCTCGCCAACCGCCTGCGCCAGGTCGACCACAACAGCTGGCGCATCGACTTCCCCTATTCCAGCGACGCTTGCCGGGCCGCTTCCGGCAACTGCAAATGCAAGTCCGTCCCGCGCGGCAAGCGCGTGCTGGTGATCGGCGACGGCCAGTCCGACATGTGCGTGGCCTCCACTGCCGACTTCGTCTTCGCCAAGGGCCGCCTGGCCGAGTACTGCGAACGCAACGCCATTCCCTACGCGCGGTTCGACTCCTTCGCCGAGCTGCCGGCACTGCTGGCCAAGCTGCCGAGCGACGCCGCCAACGCCACCACTTTCTCTCTTGAAACCCAGGAACTCTTCCACCATGTCTGATATCCGCATCGCTACCGCAGAAGACCAGGTCCTTCTGGACAAAGAAGCCAAGTACTGCTCCTACGGCGATACCGTCCACTACATCGAACCCCCACGCATCTTCAGCCGCTGCGAAGGCTCCTATGTCTGGGACACCAGCGACCAGGCCTACCTCGACCTGCAGATGTGGTACTCGGCGGTGAACTTCGGCTACGCCAACCCACGCCTGAACAACGCCTTGAAGCAGCAGATCGACACCCTGCCGCAGATCGCCAGCCAGTACCTGCACAAAGGCAAGATCGAGCTGTCGGAAGTGATTGCCCTGGATGCCAAGAAGAAGTTCGGCCTCGACGGTCGCGTGCACTTCAACGTCGGCGGCTCGCAGTCGGTCGAGGACTCGCTGAAAGTCGTGCGTAACGCCAGCAACGGCAAGAGCCTGATGTTCGCCTTCGAAGGCGGCTACCACGGTCGTACCCTGGGCGCCTCGTCGATCACTTCCAGCTACCGCTACCGCCGCCGCTACGGCCACTTCGGCGAACGTGCGCAGTTCATTCCGTTCCCCTACCACTTCCGCGGCCCCAAGGGCATGACCAAGGAAGAGTACGGCAGCCACTGCGTGAAGCAGTTCGCCCGCCTGTTCGAAACCGAATACAACGGTGTCTGGGACCCGAAGGTCGGCCAGAGCGAATACGCAGCGTTCTACGCCGAGCCGATCCAGGGCACCGGCGGCTACGTGATCCCGCCGATGAACTTCTACCGCGAGCTCAAGCAAGTGCTGGATCAGCACGGCATCCTGCTGGTGGTCGACGAAATCCAGATGGGCTTCTACCGTACCGGCAAGCTGTGGTCGATCGAGCACTTCGACGTCCAGCCTGACGTGATCGTGTTCGGCAAGGCATTGACCAACGGCCTCAACCCGCTGGGCGGCATCTGGGCCCGTGAAGAGCTGATCAACCCGGGCGTGTTCCCGCCAGGCTCGACCCACTCCACCTTCGCCTCCAACCCGCTGGGCACCGCCGTGGGCCTGGAAATGTTCAAGATGACCAGCGAGATCGACTACGGCGCGATGGTCATGGAGAAGGGCAAGTACTTCCTCGAAGGCCTCAAGGACCTGCAGAAGCGCTACCCGATCATCGGCGACGTCGACGGCCTGGGCTTGGCCCTGCGCTGCGAGATCTGCACCACCGATGGCTTCACCCCGGACAAGGCGACCCTGGACTACATGGTCGAGGAAGGCATGAAGGGCGACATCGTCATCGACGGCCAGCGCCTGGGCCTGATCCTCGACGTGGGCGGCTACTACAAGAACGTGATCACCCTGGCGCCCTCGCTGGAAATCAGCTACGCGGAAATCGACCTGGGCCTGGCCCTGCTGGACCGCCTGCTGGATCGGGCCATGAAACGATGAGCATGGCTGAGATCGATCTGGGCGAAGGCGACGCCGGCTTCGTTCTCGGCACGGGTCAGGTCGGGATCTTGCTGATCCACGGCCTGACCGGCACCCCGACGGAACTCCGTCGGGTGGCCCAGGGCCTGGCCAAGGACGGTACGTGCACCGTGTACGTACCGACCCTGCCCGGGCACTGCGGGGACAACAGCGACCTGCAGGCCACCGGCTGGCAGGACTGGTACCAGGGCGTACGCAAGACCTTCGCCGCCATGCAGCAACGCCACGAACAGGTGTTCGTCGGCGGCCTGTCCATGGGCGCGGTGATGTCGATGTACCTGGCCTCCGAGCATCCGGGGCGGATCAGCGGCCTGCTGATGTATTCCACCACCCTCAAGTACGACGGCTGGAGCATCAACAAGCTGGCGTTCCTGACGCCGCTGCTGATGAAGATCCCGTTCGGCGTGCATATCTGCCGCTTCGAGGAAAAACCACCCTACGGCATCAAGAACGAACGCCTGCGGGCCATCGTCGAGAAGCAGATGAAGGCCGGCGCCAGCAGCGATGCCGGACTCCTGACCATGGAGGGCGTGACGGTGCGCGAGTTGCACCGGATGAACGCCGTGGTCAAGAAACGCATGCCGTCGATCATGACCCCGGCCCTGGTCCTGCACTCCAGCGAAGACGACATCACCAGCACCTGGAATGCCGACTACGTGGAACGCAAGCTCGGCGGCCCGGTGACCAAGATCCTCCTGGACAACTGCTACCACATGATCACCGTGGACCTGCAATACCAGCGGGTGATCGAGCTGAGCGCCGACTTCATCCAGCAACGGGTGGCCAGCCCGAGCCTGCGCGAAGACTATCGACAGCTGGCGTGACTTAAGGACGAGACGTGATTACCGCCCAAGCCTTTGCAACCATACAGGCCATCGAACGCAGTGCCTGGAACGACTGTTTTCCAGGGGCCCTGGAGGATTGGGACTATTACCTGGCCGTGGAAAAAGCCGCCATCGCCGACTTTCGCTGGCGCTACCTGGCGGTCTACGAAGGGTCGACCCTGGTGGCGGTGGCGCCGGCCTTCACCACCCAGTACCGGCTCGACACCACGGTCTCGGGGCTGGCCAAGCGCTTTACCGAACGCCTGGAACGCCAGTGGCCAGGAATCCTGCAATTGCGCCTGTACGCCATCGGCTCGCCGGTGGCCGAACAGTGCGATGTCGGCACCGCCAGCCATGTACCGGCCGAACGCCGCCAAGCCCTGCTGGACGAGTTGCTGAAGCTGGCCCGGGCCGACGCCGACAGCTTCGGCATCGGCCTGATGGCGGTCAAGGACGCCGCCAGCCACGACCAGCAATGGGCCGAAAGTTGCCTGGCCGCCGGGCTGCAGGCGATGCCGAGCCTGCCCAGCGCCCTGCTGCCGATACCCTTCGCCTCCATCGACGCCTACCTGGGCACCCTGGGCAAGTCCACCCGCAAGGACCTGCGCCGCAAGCTCCGGGCGCCGGCACCGCGCATCGAGTGGCGGCAGCGGATCGATGACGTGCTACCGGACATCATGCGCCTGTACGAGGCGACCCTGAACCGCGCCGACCTGCAGTTCGAACGCCTGCCGGCGGAGTACTTCACCGGCATCCTCGAACAGCTGGGCGAACGGGCCGCCTGCGTCCTGTACTGGGTCGGCGAGCAACTGGTGGCGTTCAACCTGGTGCTCATCGACCAGCATCGGTTGATCGACAAGTTCTTCGCCCACGACCTGGACGTCACCCGCGAGCACAACCTGTATTTTCGCAGCTGGCTGGCCAACGTCGACCACTGCATCCAGCAGCGCATCCCGCTGTACGAGTGTGGCCAGGCCGGTTATGCGAGCAAATTGCGCCTGGGCTGCCGCTTCACCGCTAACATGCTGTTTTTCCGCCACCGCAACCCCTTGCTCAACACCTTGCTGAAGGTGATAAAACGCTTTGTCCGCCCGGATCGCTCCGACCCCGCCATGGCCGCTGCAATAAGCGAAAGTACATGACCAGAAAAGATCGTCGTCCTCCCCGCCCCTTCGCCATCTCCCGCTGGAGCCTGCAGCGCAAGCTGGTACTGGCGTTCTGGCTGGTCAGCGTGATCCCCACCATGATCGCCGCCGAACTGGCGGCCACCACGTTGTCGGAAATCTTCGACAGCAACGTGCGGATCTGGCTGCAGGAATCCACCAAGATCGTCGAGGACGAAATCACCGAGATCCTGCGCGACAACGCCCGGATCGCCCAGCTGTTCCTGCGCTACACCCGGCCCCCCGGGGAGCGCAACGCAGCCAAGCACGACAAGCTCACCGCCGATATCGCCGACTCCATGGGCATCGACGTGGTGGCGCTGATTCGCAAGAGCGACCACAAGGTGATGTTCACCACCGCCGCCGACGATGTGGTCGGGCAGATCAGCACCGCCTCCAACGCCGTGCTGCAGACCATCCAGGTCGGCGGCGCGGCCACCGGCGTGGTGGTCTCGACCTTCCAGACCAACCTCGACGGCGTCGACTACCAGTTGTTGATCGCCACCTACCTGGATGCCAGCTTCCTCACCAGCGTGGCCGACGTGCATTCCCTGGACCTGCGCCTGTACCTGGCCAAGGCCGACGACTTCTCGGAAATCTTCGCCACCCAGCGCTTCGAAGACCACCCGCCACGGGTGCCGCACCGCATCGAAGACATCCTGCGCACCACGCGCCAACCCACCGAGCAGTTCACCAACCGCTACAGCGGGTTGTACCGGCCGATCTTCAACGACAGCGGCGACCTGGTAGGAGTGATCTTCAGCGGCCTGCTGCGCCACAGCAGCCTGGTGGGCCTGGTCAACCAGAGCAACCTGTTCATCCTGATCTTCCTCCTCAGCTCGGCGGCCTCGCTGTGCGTCGGCTGGCTGGTGTCGCAACGCCTGACCCGGCCCCTGCGGGGCTTGTCCAAGGGCGTGCAGGCGGTGATCGGCGGCGACTACCGGCAACGGGTGCCGGTGATCGGCGGCGACGAGCTGGCGGAACTGAGCAGCACCTTCAACCACATGACCGAGCGCCTGGGCGAGTTGCAACATCTGGAGGGCCAATTGCGCCGCCGTGACCGCCTGCATGCCCTGGGTGAAGTCGCCATGGGCCTGGCCCATGAAATCCGCAATCCGCTGGGCATCATCAAGACCGCCACCCAGTTGCTGCACCGCCGGGCCGACCTGCCCGAGAACGACAAGCGCCACCTGGAATACGTGATCAGCGAGGTCAGCCGGATCAACGACCTGATCACCGAGTTCCTCGACTTCGCCAAGCCCAGCACGCCGATCCGCTCCACCCAGCCGGCGCGCCCCTTGCTCGAGGAGTTGCTGGGCTTCTGCGGCCCGGAACTGGCGACCCACAACATCGACGCTCGCATCGAGGACCTGGCCCCGGGCGCGACCATCCACGCCGACGCCCGCCAGCTCAAGCAGGCCTGCCTGAACCTGATCCTCAATGCCATCGACGCCATGCCCGAAGGCGGCCGCCTGACCCTGGGCATCGCCCAGCAGGAGGACGAAACCATCATCAGCATCGGTGATACCGGCCAGGGCATCGAGCCGGACATGCTGGAGCGCATCTTCACGCCGTTCGTGACCACCAAGGCCTCGGGCACCGGCCTGGGCCTGGCCAAGGTCTATTCGATCCTGGAAAGTCATGACGGCCACATCGAATGCGTCAGCGAAAAGGATGCCGGCGCCACCTTCAGCCTGTACATTCCGGCCAATGGTGAAGACGACGAGGACGATGAGGACCGCGATGACGCATAACCTGTTGGTGGTCGACGACGAACCCAAGCTCTGTGACCTGTTGTCCTCGGCCCTGGGCCAGAACGGCATCCAGGTGTTCACCGCGGGCAACGGCCTGCACGCGCTCAAGGTGCTGGAACAGGAAGACATCGACCTGGTGATCAGCGACTGGCGCATGCCCGGCATGGACGGCCCACAGTTGCTGGGCGAGATCAAGCAGCGCTACCCGCAGTTGCCGGTGATCGTGATGACCGCCTACAGCACCGTGAAGAACGCCGTGCAGTCCATGCGCAACGGCGCCTACGACTACATCGCCAAGCCTTTCGACATCGACGAGCTGGACATCACCGTCAGCAAGGCCCTGCAGTTTCGCGACATCCTCAAGGACAACCAGCGCATGCGCGCCGAGCTTGAGGAGCAGCAACAGATCGACAGCCTGGTGGGCGACAGCCCGGCCTTCCGCCAGGTGCTGCAAGCGGTGGACTCGGTGCGCGAGAGCAATGCCACCATCCTGCTCACCGGCGAAAGCGGCACCGGCAAGGAAATGGTCGCCCGGGCTATCCACAAGCACGGCAATCGCGCTGGCAAACCTTTCGTCGCGGTCAATTGCGCGGCCATTCCCGAAGGCTTGCTGGAAAGCGAGATGTTCGGCCATCGCAAGGGCGCCTTCACCGGCGCCGTGGCGGATCGGGTCGGGCGCTTCCAGCAGGCGGACAAGGGCACGTTGTTCCTCGACGAAGTGGGCGACATGCCCCTGGCCCTGCAAGCCAAGATCCTCCGTGCCCTGCAAGAGCGGGTGATCGAGCCGGTGGGCGATCCCCGGGAGCGCAAGGTCGATGTGCGGGTGATCGCCGCGACCAACAAGGACCTGCTGCAAGCGGTGGCCAACAAGGAGTTTCGCGAGGACCTGTACTACCGCCTCAATGTGTTCCCCATTCCCTTGCCGGCCTTGCGCGAGCGCGTCGAGGACATCGGCCCGCTGGCCCGGCATTTCGCCCATAGCCTGGGGGCCACCGCCGGCAAACGCATCACCGGTTTCAGTCCCCAGGCCTTGCAGGCCATGGCCAACTACAACTGGCCAGGCAATATCCGCGAGCTGCAGAACTGCGTGGAGCGGGCGACCATCGTCGCCACCGGCCAGACCATCGAGGCAAGCGACCTGCCGGGCTACCTGTTCGATACCCGCTCCGGGGATGGCGCGGCCAGCGTCGCCCTCAATGTCGGGCCGCAAGTGCCCAGCGACCTGGACGCCGCCCTGGCCGAAGTGGAAAAGGCCTATATCCTCGCGGCCCTGCACCAGAGCAATGGCGTCCAGGCCGCCGCCGCCCAGATGATCGGCATCTCCGAACGCAGCTTCTGGTATCGCTTGAAGAAACTGGGGATCCAGGTGGACAAGATCGTTCGCTGACGCGAACAGCGACAAGCTGCAAGCGAAGATCTATCCGCTTGAGGCTTGGCTCAGAGCATGCGGCCCACTTCCAGCGGTTCGATCCGGGCCCAGTGGGAAGTGTCTTCGCGATGGCTTTGCAGGTACGGCAGTACCGCCGCCAGCAGTGGCGCCTTGAACGCCTCCTGGAAACGATGGGCCAGCCCCGGGATCAGCTTCAACTGGCTGCCCTGGATATGCGCGGCCAGATGCACGCCGTGCATCACCGGCAGCAACGGGTCGGCGGTGCCGTGGACCACCAGGGTCGGCACCCGCAACTGCTTGAGCATGCTCACCCGGCTCGGCTCGGCGAGGATCGCCATGATCTGGCGCTTGACCCCCTCGGGATTGAACGCCCGGTCGTAAGCCAGCGCCGCCTGGTGCAGCAGCACCTGGCGATCGTCCTGCACCTTGGGGCTGCCCAGGGCCGCCAGCAAATCCGCCTGCTGCTCAAGGGCCGCCTCCCGGTTGGGCGCGTTGCGCCGCGACAACAATTGCACCAGCGCCGCGTTGGGTGCCGGCAGGCCCTCGGCGCCGGAGCTGGTCATCACCAGGGTCAGGCTCTCGACCCGCTGCGGAGCCATCGCCGCCAGGTGCTGGGCGATCATCCCGCCCATGCTCGCCCCCAGCACATGGAACTGCTCCACATGCAGGGCATCCATCAGCCCCAGGGCATCATCGGCCATGTCGGTCAGGGTGTAGGGCGCGGCCACTGGCAGGCCGAGCTTGTAGCGCAGCACTTCGAGCGTCAGGTTGGCGCTGGCCGGCGCCTGGCGCCAGGTGGACAGGCCGACGTCGCGGTTGTCATAGCGGATCACCCGGAAGCCTTGCTGGCACAGGGCGACCACCACCTCGTCCGGCCAATGGATCAACTGCCCGCCCAGGCCCATGACCAGCAGCAGGGCCGGATCCGAAGTCCGGCCGATGCTCTGGTACGCCAGGCTCACCTGTGGCAGGTCGACCCGCCGGGTCGCCACATCGACGTCGCAACGCCCAGACGCAAAAACACACTGGCCGAGCAATAGCCCGGCCAGCAAGAGACAACCTGAAAGAAATCTTGCCCGCATGGAAAACACCGAAACGCAGAACCCCAGTGGAGCGCGAGTCTGATGAAGTTCGATGATTCGCGCTGCCACAGTTGCGTGACAATTTGATGAAGATTGCCCCGGCGGTCATGCCCGCTGGAGCGGCATGGGGCAAAACCCCGGGGTAAAGCGACGCCAGTGGTCGACAGCCCCTTGATCATGAGACAAACTCACCCCTCCTCGCCTTTATCAGCAAATTCATTCATGGAGATCCCGGTGCTCGAGATCCGTCACCTGAAGACCCTGCACGCCCTGCGCGAGGCCGACAGCCTGGTCGAAGCCGCCGAACGCCTGCACCTGACCCAATCCGCCCTGTCCCATCAGTTCAAGGAACTGGAAGAGCGCCTGGGCATGCCGCTGTTCGTGCGCAAGACCAAGCCGGTGCGCTTCACCAGCGCGGGCCTGCGCCTCTTGCAACTGGCGGACGCAACCCTGCCGCTGCTGCGCGGCGCCGAACGCGACCTGTCGCGGCTGGCCGGCGGCACCGCCGGGCGCCTGCACATGGCCATCGAATGCCACAGCTGCTTCCAGTGGCTGATGCCGACCATCGACCAGTTCCGCGACGCCTGGCCGGAGGTGGAGCTGGACCTGGCCTCGGGCTTTTCCTTCGCTCCGCTGCCGGCCCTGGCCCGTGGCGACCTGGACCTGGTGGTGACTTCCGACCCGGTGGACCTGGCCGGGATCACCTACGTGCCGCTGTTCACCTACGAGGCCATGCTGGCGGTGGCCAACCAGCACCCGCTGGCGGGCAAGTCCTACATAGTTCCCGAAGACCTGCGCAGCGAAACCCTGATCACCTATCCGGTGGAGCGCGATCGCCTGGACATCTTCACCCGCTTCCTGGAGCCGGCGGACATCGAGCCGGCGCAGGTGCGCACCTCGGAACTGACGGTGATGATGATGCAACTGGTGGCCAGCGGTCGGGGCGTGTGCGGCATGCCCCATTGGGCCCTGCATGAATACAGCTCGCGGGGCTATGTGAAGGCCAAGCGGCTGGGGGAAAAGGGCCTGTTCGCCACCCTGTACGCGGCGATTCGCGCCGACATGCTGGACGCGCCCTATATGCGTGATTTCCTGCTGACCGCCAAGGACACTTCGTTCTCGACCCTCGACGGGGTCAGCGCGGTGCGTTGATTGCCCGAAACTGCCGGCGACGCCTCAGCCTTGCTCCGGCAGTCGGTACCACATGTGGATCTTGTCGAAGTAATCGTCCCCCACTCGCACCGCCAGGGGTTCGAGGCCGTACTGGACGAAACCGCAGCGCCGGTACAGGGCCAGCGCCGAGTCGTTGCCCGCCGTCACCGTCAGTTGCACCAGGCGCACGCCTTCATATTCCGCGGCTTCGGCCAGCAGCGCCTGCACCAGGCGCAGGCCCAGGCCGCTGCTGCGCTGTTCGGCGGTGACGTACAAGCCAAAGAGCGTCGCCTTGTGCTGGGCTTTTTCGCGCAGCTCGAAGGCCAGGCCAACGACCCCCACCAGGCGCCCATCGCAGAAGGCTCCCAGTAGCACGTCCAACTCGCCATCCAGGCGCCCGGCCCACCAGGCCAGGGGCAGTTTTTCCCGCTCGCGGACACTGGAGGTGAACGCCTCGGGATGGCGATCGTAGGCTTCGAGCATCAAGGCCCGGTACTGCTCGACATCCTCCGGGGCCAGGCGCTGGATCTGCATGTTCAATCGAGGATCTTCTGTCCGGTGATGAATGAGGCGGATTTTATCTTGCCGTCCTGCACTTCATAGATGGCCACGGTCTCCAGGGTCCCGGTGCCGTCGCTGAAGGTACGGCTGATCAGTTCATGATCGATGACCACATCGCCCATCACCGAGCGCTGGAGCAGCCGGGCGTGCAGGTTGGGCTCCTGGAAGCGCAACTGCGCCCGGGCCCGGATCTCTTCATGACCACGGGCCAGCAAGGTCGCCGGATGCTCGTATTGCCGGGCATCCCCGGCATAGGTCGCCAGCCAGGCCTCCAGGTCCTTGCGGTTATAGGCTTGCAGTTGCTCCTCGACCACGGCCTCGGGGCTGGAAAACTCTGTCATGGCATGACTCCGGTGTTCAGTTGGCACGACGTTGTTCGAACATCAGGCGCACCGCCAATCCTGCCAGCACGAAACCCATGAAATAGCGCTGGGCCGACAACCAGGTCGGGTTGCTGGCGAACCAGGAGGCGATACCGGCGGCGAACAGGGCGATCAGCAGGTTCACCGAGAAACTCACGCTGATCTGGGTCAGGCCGAGGAGGATGCTCTGGGTGAATACCGAACCGTATTCGGGATGGATGAACTGCGGGAAGATCGACAGGTAGAACACGGCGATCTTGGGATTCAGGGCACTGGTCAGGAAGCCCATGGTCATCAGCTTGCGCGGCGAATCGGCCGGCAGCTGCTGGGCCTCGAAGGGCGACCGGGCACCGGGCTTGAGCGCCTGCCAGGCCAGCCACAGCAAGTACAGGGCACCTGCCCACTTGAGGACTTCATAAGCCATGGGCACCGCCATGAACACGGCGGTGAGCCCCAGGGAAGCGGCCATCAGGTGGACGAAGAACCCCGCCACCACGCCCAGCAACGAGGTTACGCCGGCCTTGCGCCCCTGGCAGATCGAACGGGAGATCAGGTAGATCATGTTCGGCCCGGGGGTCAGCACCATCAACAGGGAGGCGGCGACGAAAATCAGGTAGTCGTGCAATGGGATCATGGCAGTCCTTGGCGAGTGATAAGTCAGGCGAGGGTCGCTTGAGACTGGCGATAAAACGGCAAGATCAGATCCCGTGTCAACGGCGCCAGGAACAAATCTCCGTCACCGGCCGGATCGATCCAGCGCACCTCCTCGATCTCCGCCGCCGGAGTCACCGGGGAATCGATGCGGACCAGGAAGACCTCGGCCTGTACCACATGGCCGGGCTCATTGGCCGCGGGAGCCGAGAACTGCTGCAGGTAGCGGGCCTGGACCGGGTCGATGCACAGGCCCAGCTCCTCCTCCAGCTCGCGGGCCAGGGCATGCACCGGCTGCTCGCCGGCCTCGATCTTGCCGCCAGGCTGCATGAAGGCGCGGGTGCCACGCTTGCGCACCAGCAGGGTGTGGCCGTCGGCACCGATCAACAGCGCGGCGGCGATACGAATGATGGAAGGATCGGCAGGAGAGACAGGCATGACGATGGGGTGACCTTGGAAATGAAGGGGCAAGGATCACACGTGCCGCCCTCCCGACGCTATCGAGCAATGGTCTTTTGCTGTCGCTCAGGCGCCCACGGCTTCTTCCCGGGGCAGCTTGACGAACACGCTGTAACGCGCGCCCTCCATGGTTTCGAAGGCAATCAGCTTGTCCACCAACGGCAGGTTGAGCACCTTGCCGGCATTGAGCAGCAACATGCCGTTATCGGCGTTGAGGTTACGCGCCAGGATCATGCCCGGCGCCAATTCGCGGGTGCCCAGGACCCGGACCGACGGATCGCCCAGGGTCACGTCGCACAGGTACACCGAGCACACCTGGATGAAACCCTCCACCAGTTGCGGGTCGTACAGGCGCCCGGCGTACTTGCGGATGAAGACCAGGGCCTCGTCGCTGTTCATGCGGCGCTCCAGGATCAGGCCGCACTGCAACTCGATGAAATCCACCGCCAGCTTGAGCACCCGTGAACCCAGGGGAATGGCCTCGCCCCTGAGCCGATCGGGAAAGCCGGTGCCATCCCAGTGCTCCTGGTGATGACGGATCAGCCGCGCGGCATCCTGCACCGGCTCCAGGGTCATCAGCAGCGATTCGCTCTGTTGCGGATAAGCCCGGTAGCGCTCGCGTTGCTGGTGGTGCAGCAGGTCCGCCGGGGTGGTCATCAGCTGATCGCTCCAGCTCAATTTGCCGATGTTGTGCAAGGCCGCGGCCATGGCCAGGTCACGCTGGAAGATCGCATCCAACCCCTGGATCGTGCAGTAGGCGCGCACCAGCTCGATGATCCGCCGGTTGGTCTGCTTGGCCGGAGGCAGGCGCTGGTTGACCAACAGGGAAAACAGCTCGGCACCGGTGGCATAGCTGTGCTTGAGCTCCTCGTAGGCCAGGTCGAGCATGTCCGCGGTCTGCTGCAACTCGGCAGTGCGCGCCGCGACGCGCCGCTGCAACTGGACGTTGAGCGCCTTGAGCTCAGTGTTCTGCTGGCGCACCAGAAGCCCCAGGCGCTGGCGCTCACGCTCGGCATGCTGGTGGTCGAGGGCCTGGCGCAGGGCCAGCAGCAACTCCTGGTCGTCCCAGGGCTTGTTCAGGTAGCGATAGATCTCGCCCTCGTTGATGGCCCTGGCGATGAGCCTGGGGTCCGGGTCACCGGTCAGCAGGATCCGCGTGGTGTCCGGATACTGCTGGTGAATGCGCGCCAGCAGCGCCGGACCATCCATCTGCGGCAGGTGGGCGGCGCTGATCACCAGGTCCACTTCGCAGTGGGCCATGACGTGCAGGGCCTGGATGGCGTCCCGGGCAAAATGCAGTGCGTAGGGATAGGGGCTGAGCAACTGGCGCAGGCGTTGCAGGACCAGGTCCTGGGCATCCACCAGCAGGACCCCGGGCAAGCGGGAGACAGTGACAACGTCCGGATCGCCCATGGGAACACCTCGGGTCAACGTCGATGCACGCGTCGATCATTGCGTGTGCCGGCAACAACGAAGCTTGCTGCCTGATTGAAGATTAGAAGAATTTCCAATTGAGATGATGGCTTTTTAACACCATTCATCCAGCGACAGTGTCCCGCTGTCGTTCAGCGACGCCCCTGGCCAATGCCGAAGGGCGCGGCCGGTGCACTCACTTGGCGGCCTTGCCGCCGGAGCCGAAGGATGCGAAGCGCTTGTTGAAACCGGCGATACGGCCTTCGGACTGGGTCTTGCGCTGCTGGCCGGTGTACACCGGATGCGAGGCGCTTGAGACGTCCAGGGCCACATAGGGATAGGTCTGGCCGTCGCTGTACGTGTGGGTGCGATCGGTGTCCACGGTGGAGCCGATGAGGAAGAACACGTCGGCGGCGGTGTCGTGGAACAGCACGGTGCGGTAATCGGGATGGATTCCGGGTTTCATGGGGGCCTCCAGGGCGCTTGGATAGACTAATTACGTTATATAGTAACAAATCGATATTTTCCAAACGAGAGCCGATTGCAATAAACCGCAAACCGCCTGCTTGCGCCGCGCCAGAGCGGCTGATCAGCGGTTGCTCCAGCAAGGAGATCGCCCGTAAGCTGGAAATTTCCACCGAGACGGTGAAAAACCATAAGACAATCATCGGCAGTACGCCGGGGCATGGCGTCCCGGCCCCAGCTGTTCGCGGAACTTTCTTCAGGTGCATGGCGCCTGATAGCCGGGCCGGCCTGCCGCCGGGCCCGGACATAACAACAAGAACCAGCGCTCCAACAAGCATGAGTACCGACAAACGATCTGATGAGTCCGAACCAAGGAACCCGTATGAGCCTGTCACTCCTGAGCCGCTATGCCTTCTTTGCCGCCTGCGTGATATTCACCCTCGCCAGCCTGCCCTTCGTCGAATATGACTGGGTCTGGCCCTTCACCCTGGTCACCGGCCTGCTGAGCCTGCTGGGGATCTTCGACCTGCTGCAAAGCCCCCATGCGGTGCGCCGCAACTACCCGATCCTGGGCAATATCCGCTACCTGGTCGAAGGCATCCGCCCGGAAATCCGCCAGTACCTGCTGGAATCCGACAGCGACGCCCTGCCCTTTTCCCGGGCCCAGCGCTCGCTGGTCTATTCGCGGGCCAAGAACCAGACCGCGGACAAGCCCTTCGGCACCCTGATCGACGTCTACCAGTCGGGGTTCGAGTTCATCGGCCACTCCATGCGCCCGGCGCCCCTGAGCGACCCCGACAGCTTCCGCGTCATCGTCGGCGGCCCACAGTGCACCCAGCCCTATTCGGCCTCGGTGTTCAACATCTCGGCCATGAGCTTCGGCTCCCTGAGCGCCAACGCCATCCGCGCGCTGAACCAGGGCGCCAAACTCGGCAACTTCGCCCATGACACCGGCGAAGGCAGCATCAGCCCCTACCACCGCGAGCACGGCGGCGACCTGACCTGGGAACTGGGCAGCGGCTACTTCGGCTGCCGCACCAGCGATGGGCGCTTCGACCCGGAGCGCTTCGCCGCCCAGGCCAGCAACCCCCAGGTGCGGATGATCGAGATCAAGATGAGCCAGGGCGCCAAGCCCGGCCACGGCGGCATCCTGCCCAAGCACAAGGTGACCCAGGAAATCGCCGATACCCGGGGTATCCGCATGGGCGAGGACTGCATCTCGCCATCGAGCCACAGTGCCTTCTCCACCCCTATCGAAATGATGCATTTCATCCAGCAGTTGCGTGAGCTGTCCGGTGGCAAGCCGGTGGGCTTCAAGTTCTGCCTGGGCCACCCGTGGGAGTTCATGGGCATCGCCAAGGCCATGCTGGAGACCGGCATCCTTCCGGACTTCATCGTGGTCGACGGCAAGGAAGGCGGCACCGGCGCCGCACCGGTGGAATTCACCGACCATATCGGTGCACCGATGCGCGAAGGCCTGCTGTTCGTGCACAACACCCTGGTGGGCCTGAACCTGCGGGACAAGATCAAGCTCGGCGCCAGCGGCAAGATCGTCAGCGCCTTCGACATCGCCAGCGTACTGGCCATCGGTGCCGACTGGGCCAACTCGGCGCGCGGCTTCATGTTCGCCATCGGCTGCATCCAGTCGCAGAGCTGCCATACCAACAAGTGCCCGACCGGCGTGGCCACCCAGGACAACCTGCGACAGCGGGCCCTGGTGGTACCGGACAAGGCCCAGCGGGTGTACAGCTTCCATCGCAATACCCTCAAGGCCCTGGCCGAGATGCTCGCCGCCGCCGGCCTGCAGCACCCGTCGCAATTGGAAGCCAAGCACCTGGTACGGCGCATGTCGGCCACCGAGATCAAGCTCTTCTCCCAATTGCATGTATTCCTCAAGCCCGGCGAATTGCTGACCGGCGAAGTCACCGGCGAGTTCTACTCGCGCATGTGGCAACTGGCCCGCGCCGACAGCTTCGAGCCCAACACCCCGGCCGCGGCCTGAGACCCGCCGTCCAGGCTCCCCGGATGCCAAGGGAGCCTGGCCAACCCACAAGGAAGATCATCATGCTCAAGGTCATTGCCGAAGACTTCATCCTCCCCGAACACCTGGAGACCGTACGCCCGTGGTACGCCGAACTGGTGGAGAAGACCCGCCAGGAACCACTGTGCATCGCCTACGATCTGTTCGTCGACCAGAAGGACCCCGGGCATTTCATCTTCATCGAACAATGGCCCGACCAGGCCGCCCTCGATGCTCACTGCCGCAGCGAGCACTTCACCCGCCTGGTCCCGCAGATCAATGCATTCCAGGCCCGCGAATGCCGCGTGCTGTTAATGGACTCGTTCTAGAAAACACCCTGCACGATGCTTGACCGGACCACCGAAAGCAGCCCCGACACGACCTACTTTTGGGAGATCCACCATGTCACTGCTGTCATTCGAGCTGCTGTCCCGTCAACTGCCCGAAACCTGGCAATCCAAGCAGGTTGGCCAGGTCGGCCCGGCACGCATCAAGGTGCTGCGCATGGACCCACGCCCCTATGCCGAAGAAATCCACGACTACAACGAAGGCTTGCTGGTCACTGCTGGCTGCCTGCGCCTGGGCATCGAAGGAAACACCGTGGAGGTGCTGCCCGGGCAGATGTACCTGGTCCAGGCCGGCCAGGCCCACAGCGTGCTGCCCGGCAGCCATGGCACCCTGGTGATCATCGACGTCTAGGCTTCGCGTGCACGGGCGCACGATGCACACCACTGCCCGCAGAGGCCCCACCGGCCCCATTGGAATGGAGAATTCCCATGTCTCGTCGCTTGCTTGCAATGCTCGCCTTGTTGATATCGCTCGACACCGCCATCGCTGCCGAGCGTTGGCAGACCCTGCCCCCGACCCCGGCTCCACTGGCCGAGGCCCGGTCCGACTATGCCCAGGTCAATGGCATACGCCTCTACTACAGCAAGATCGGCCATGGCTCGCCGGTGGTGCTGCTGCACGGCGGCCTGGGCAATGCCGACTACTGGGGCCATCAGGTCAAGGCCCTGGCCGCCCGGCACACGGTGATCAGCGTCGACAGCCGTGGCCATGGACACAGCACCCGCGATGCCCGCCCCTACGGCTACGACCTGATGGCCGACGATGTGATCGCCCTGCTCGATCAGTTGAACATCCCCCGGGCCGATTTCGTCGGCTGGAGCGATGGCGCGATCCTCGGCCTGGACCTGGCCATGCGCTATCCGCAACGGGTGGGCAGGGTCTTCGCCTACGCCGCCAACACTCGCACCGACGGCGTCAAGGAAGGGGTGGAGAACAATCCGACCTTTGCCGCCTACATCGAACGCGCCGGCCAGGAATACGCAAAGCTGTCACCGACACCCGGGGAGTACCAGGCCTTCGTCGAGCAGATCAGCCACATGTGGGCCAGCCAGCCCAACTGGAGCGACGCCGATCTTTCCAGGATCAAGGCGCCGGTACTGATCGTCGATGGCGATCGCGACGAAGCCATCAAGCGTGAGCACACCGAATACATGGCGGCGACGATTCCCGGGGCCGGGCTGTTGATCCTGCCCAATACCAGCCACTTCGCCTTTCTCCAGGACCCCGGTTTCTTCAACGCCGCCCTCGAGCATTTCCTCGACGACCAATGACCCCGGGCCTTCGCCCCGCCACGGATGTCCCCTTTAGCGGGGACGTCTTTATCGGCATACTTGCATAAACGCATATTTTAATTGCGCTGACGCATATTTCATCTAAGGTTGATTACAGACCCGACAGCGCCTGCCATCGAGGCTGGCATCCGGGTCCGGTACGCCGCTCGCTCCCGTGCGGCGACGAACACCAGCCGGAGGCTGGTTTTCATTCACGGAGGATGAACATGCTAAGCACTACCCTGCCCCCTATCGGCAATCCACAGGTCATGCCCCGCTGCCTGGCCGGCACCCTGCTGGATCCGGAACTGGACGAAATCACTCAAGCGGCCGAAGCCGCGCCCCTGGCCGGCGCCCGCCTGAACTTCAACATCCAGCAGCAAACCCAGACCAACTGGTGCTGGGCTGCCCTGTCGGCCTCGGTCGGCAATTACTACAACACCGGCTCCTGGACCCAATGCGGCGTGGCCAACGCCGAGCTGGGCCGCAGCACCTGCTGCAGCCAGCCCGGACCGTGCAACGTCTATGGCTACCTGGACTCGGCCCTGCGAACCACCGGCAGCTACGGCGGCATGCGCGAAGATCGCATGCAGATGGCCGCCATCGAGAACCAGCTCGGCATGGGCCGCCCCGTCGGCCTGCGCTGCGCCTGGTACGGCGGTGGCGCGCACTTCCTGGCGATCTATGGCACCGACGGCGGCTACGTACTGGTGGCCGACTCGATCTTCGGCTACTCGACCCGCGCCCTGAACAGCTTCCCCGGCACCTACAACGGCGGCGGCAACTGGACCCACACCTACTTCACCCGGAAAAACTATTGAGGAGGCAGCATGCAACTGACTTATCCCAAGGCGCCCGCCGGTGGCGTCCAGCAACTGCGTCCGGCCCTGCAGGCGGCCCTGCGGACCCAGGGCTTCGGTATCAATCGCGCCTTCGCCAATGCCGGCCCGGGCACCTTGAACCTGTCCCAGGCCTTTCGTGGCTATAGCCTGAGCCTGGAAGACCTGGCCAACGGCCGGGACCTGGCCCAGGCCACGCCGGGCGATTGGCATTACCTGGTGTTCGCCGGCGGCGTCTCGATCGCCGATGCCCAACTGACCGAAACCACCGGCCAGCTGGAGTTCTGCGCGCTGAACCACGGAGCCCTGGCGGCCTCGACCATCAGCGCCCTGAACCTGGCCGAGCAGGCCCCACAGCTGCAAGGCAAGTCCTATGAACTGCGCTTGCTGTTCGTCCCGGCCCTGCAAGCGACGCTGATCTGGCTGCACGGCGACGCCGAGGAAGTGCTGATCCCCATCGAGCCCACGCCCACCAACCTGGCACCCCGGCAGCTCTACAGCGAGGCCACGCTGTTCGGCCTGCTGGTACCGGCCGCCAAGCAAGCCAAGGCGGTATTCGATGCCGACGCCAGCGGCACCCTGGGCGGTTGAGCCCGGCCCCAAAAAAAACCGGCGCCCCTCGCGGGACGCCGGATTGTTCATTGCCTGGCCACCAGGCCCGGCCGCTCACGCCGGGAGCAGCGCGAGCCGCTGGTCAGGAGGCCGAACGGGCCTGCTGGGAGTTGGTCGGATGCAGGTTGAGCAGGTAGAACAGCGCGGTCAGCAGCACCAGGAACGCCGGGCCGACATACAGCGCCACGCGGGTATCCGGGAAGTAGGCCATCAGCCCCACCACCAGCACCAGGAACGCCAGCGCCAGGTACGAGCTGACCGGGTACAGCCACATGCGGTACTTCAGGCCGGCGCGCTCGGCCGGGGTCAGGCCTTTGCGGAACTTGAGCTGGGCCAGGAGGATCATCACCCAGGTCCAGATCGCACCGAAGGTGGCGATGGAGGTCACCCAGACGAACACCTTCTCCGGCACCAGGTAGTTGAGCAGCACGCCCAGCAGCAAGGCGAAGATCGACAGCAGCAAGGCGCGACGCGGCACGCCGCTTGCCGAGGTCTTGGCGAAGCTGGCCGGCGCCTGGCCATTCTGCGCCAGGCTGTAGAGCATGCGGCCGGTACTGAAGATGCCGCCGTTGCAGGACGACAGGGCCGCGGTGATCACCACGAAGTTGATGATGCCGGCGGCGGTCTTGATCCCCAGGCGCTCGAAAGTCATCACGAAGGGACTGCCCTGGGTGCCGATTTCGTTCCATGGGTAGATCGACAGGATCACGAACAGCGCGCCCACGTAGAACAGCAGGATGCGCCAGAACACCGAGCCGATGGCGTTGGGAATGGTTTTTTGCGGGTTGCGTGCTTCACCGGCGGTCAGGCCGATCATCTCCACGCCCAGGTAGGCGAACATCACCATCTGCAGGGACATCAGCACCCCGGTCACGCCGTTGGGCATGAAGCCGCCGTGGGTCCACAGGTTGGAGATCCCCAGGGCCACCCCTTCGTTGCCGAAGCCGAAGGCGATGATGCCGACACCGCCGATGACCATGGCAATGATGGTGACGATCTTGATCAGGGCGAACCAGAACTCGAACTCACCGAAGGCCTTGACCGCGATCAGGTTGATCGAGCCCATGCTCACCAGGGCCGCCAGGGCCCAGATCCAGCGCGGCACATCGGGGAACCAGATGCCCATGTACACCGCCACGGCGGTGATCTCCGCGACACAGGTCACCAGCCACAGGAACCAGTAGTTCCAGCCCGTGAGGAAGCCCGCCAGCGGGCCCAGGTAGTCTTGTGCATAGCGGCTGAAGGAACCCGCGACCGGGTTGTGCACCGCCATCTCGCCGAGGGCGCGCATGATCACCAGGATCGCCAGGCCGCCGATGATGTAGGACAGCATGATGGCCGGGCCGGCCATTTCGATGGCCTTGGCCGAGCCGAGGAACAGGCCGACGCCGATACAGGCGCCCAGGGCCATCAAGCGAATATGCCGTTCGCCGAGTTCGCGTTTCAGCGGGCCGCCCTGAGCGGTCTCGCCGTGGGGCAGTTGGTTGCCAACTGGCATAGAGATACAACCTCATTTTGTTATTGGATATGAACCACCGAGTCTTCCAGGTCGCGGCGGATAACCGCGGCGTGCTCGACCGGACCGGCCTTGTGGGACGGCGCGCCTGTAGGACAAAACCTGCCAGGTCAGCGGGGTGCGCAGTATAAAAAGCTCGTCACAGGGCTTTTCACTCTATAAACAGCAAAATTCAGAGAGAAATCTCGGCAAAAACCGCTTTCACGGAGAAGCATTCCCTGCTTTTTCCACCAAACCCCACTCGGAAAGGGGCGTGAGTATTGCACAGCCCCGATGCCCCGTCATGCCCCTACCTAGGGCGTATTTACCTGGGAAAAGCGCTGTTCTGTGGTGAAGAAGCATGCTCCCTCGCCACAGGAGCAAGACAGCGTCTGTTTTGACAATTTCTTCACCACCGGCCACCACCGACTAAGCTTCAGACAAGTCCGATCAATCTCTGTGGAGGGATCAATCGACTATGGGCGCTTTGGGGCACACCGATCCACGCAGTACCGCAGTGCCAAGCCACAGCGACGACGAAGCGCCTTTGCCCGAACGGCCCCGGCCCCGCCGTTATTTCCGGCGCCTGTTCTGGCTGCTGACGTTGATCGCCCTGATCGCCCTGGGCGTTGCCGCGAGCCGCGAAATGCGTACCTCCAGGCTCCAGGCCCGGGAATTCAGCAACCTGGCCCGTGACCTGAGCTATTCCCTGCAACCTGGCCCCAGCGACGCGATTGTCTATCCCGGCGCCGGTCCCTTCGATCGGCGCTTGGGTTATAGCGCCCTGGGCGAGTTCCTGCCGCGCCTGCTCAAGCGGGGCTACCTGATCGAAGCCCAGGTACGGTTCTCCAAGGCATTGATGAACTACAGCGAAAGCGGCCTCTTCGTACCCTACGCCGAGAAGATCCAGGCCGGGCTATCCATCACCGATTGCCGCGCCGCGCCGCTGTACCGGTTCAAGTATCCGCAGCAGTTCTATGCCAGCTTCGCCAGCATCCCGCCCCTGGTGGTGCATAGCCTGCTGTTCATCGAGAACCGCGACCTGCTGGATCCACAGCTGGCCGAGGCCAATCCGGCGGTGGACTGGCCACGCTTCGCCAAGGCCGCCTGGTCCCAGGTGGCTCGGCTGCTGCACCTGCCCGGCCAGAGCGCCGGGGGCAGCACCCTGGCTACCCAGCTGGAAAAATACCGCCATTCTCCCGACGGCCTGACGGTGTCGGGCGGGGAGAAGATCCGCCAGATGATTTCCGCCAGCGTGCGCGCCTACCAGGACGGCCCGCAGACCCTGGAGGCCCGCAAGCGCATCGTCCGCGACTACCTCAACAGCGTGCCGCTCTCGGCGGTGCCCGGCCATGGCGAGGTGCACGGCCTGGCCGAAGGGTTGCGGGTCTGGTACGGCGCCGACTTCAACCAGGTCAACCAGGCCCTGGCCGGCACGGCAACGGATGCCCACAGCCTGGCCCAGCGTGGCTTGGCCCTGCGCCAGGTGCTGTCGTTGATGATTGCCCAGCGCCGCCCCTCCCATTACCTGGCCAAGGGCCGCACAGAGTTGGCGGACTTGACCGACAGCCACATCCGCCTGCTGGCGCAGAACAATGTCATCGACCCGGCGCTGAGCGCCGCCGCCCTGGCCAGCAAGGTGACCTATCGGGATTGGCAGCAACAGCCGACGATCCAGCCGATCGAGACCAACAAGGGCATCAGCGTGGCCCGCAGCCGCCTGGCGGCCCTGCTCAACCGGCCGCTGTACGACCTGGATCGCCTCGACCTCTCGGCCACCAGCACCCTGCAGAGCGACCTGCAGCGCCAGGCCACCGAGTACCTCAAGCACCTGGCCGACCCGGCGTTCGCCGCACAGGTCGGAGTGCTTGGCGAACGCCTGCTCACCCCCACCAGTACCACCCAGGTCCGCTACAGCTTCACCCTGTTCGAACTCACCGGCGACGGCTCCCGAGTGCGGGTGCAGACCGACAGCACCGACCAGCCCTTCGACATCAACGAAGGCAGCAAGCTGGAGCTGGGCTCCACCGCCAAGCTGCGGGTGCTGACCACCTACCTGCAGATCGTCGCCGAGCTGCATGACAAGTACGCCGGGCAGACCCTGGCGCAGTTGAAGAAAGTCTCGGTGGACGACCAGGACCGCCTGAGCCGCTGGGCCCTGGACTACCTGGCGCAGAACAGCGACCGCAGCCTGCCGAAGATGCTCGATGCCGCCCTGGATCGCACCTACTCCGCCAGCCCCGGCGAGGCGTTCTTCACCGGCGGCGGCGTGCACCACTTCCACAACTTTCGCAACGAAGACAACGGCCGCAGCCCGACCCTGCGCGATGCCCTGCGCGAATCCATCAACCTGCCGTTCATCCGCCTGATGCGCGACCTGGTGCGCTACAGCACCTACGGTGGCGACAGCACCAGCGCCGAGCTGCTCAAGGACGATGACAACCCACGGCGCCAGGAATACCTGGCGCGCTTCGCCGACCGCGAAGGCACCTCGTTCCTCCTGCGGTTCTGGAAGAAGTACCGCAACAAGGACACCCAGTCGCGCCTGGAAACCTTCCTCGACAGCATGCACCCCACGGCGATCCGCCTGGCCGCGGTGCATCGCTACCTGCTACCGGATGCCAGCCAGGACAGCTTCAACCACTTCGTGCGGGCCCATATGAAAAACGCCAAGGTCGGCGAGAAGCTCACCGACGAGCGCCTGGACAAGCTCTACGCCAGCTACGGCCCGGGCGCCTACGACCTGCCGGACCAGGGCTACATCGCCAAGGTCCACCCGCTGGACCTGTGGCTGCTCGGCTACCTGATGAACAACCCCGAAGCCAGCTTCAGCCAGGTGGTCAAGGCCAGCGAGTTCGAACGCCAGGAGGTCTACAGCTGGTTGTTCAAGAGCCGTCACCGCAGCGCCCGGGACAGCCGCATCCGCACCATGCTGGAGATCGAGGCGTTCCTCGACATCCACCAGCGCTGGCAGGCCGTGGGTTATCCGTTCGACCACCTGGTGCCGTCCCTGGCCACCGCCATCGGCAGTTCCGGCGACCGGCCAGCGGCCCTGGCCGAGCTGGTGGGGACCATTCTCAACGACGGTGTACGCCTGCCGACCCTGCGCATCGACAGCCTGCACTTCGCCGCCGGCACCCCCTATGAAACCCGCCTGCTCAACGACCCGGACAAAGGCCAGCGGGTAATGCCTTCGCAGGTAGCCACGGCGCTGCGTGGAGCCCTGTCCCAAGTGGTGGATGCAGGCACGGCAAAGCGGGTATCCGGCAGCTTCAAGCTGGCCGACGGCACGCCCCTGGCCATGGGCGGCAAGACCGGCACCGGCGACAACCGCATCGAAGCCATCGGCGCCGGAGGCCGGGTGCTGAGCTCCAAATCCATCAACCGCACCGCGACGTTCGTGTTCTACATCGGCGATCACCACTTCGGCACCCTCACCGCCTATGTTCCCGGCGCCTCCGCCCAAGCCTTCAAGTTCACCTCGGCCTTGCCGGTGCAGGTGCTCAAGGGCATGGCGCCGATCCTCATGCCCTACCTGCAACCGGGTAGCGGCACCCAGTGCCAGGGCAACCTGGCGCAACGCTGACACCCTCCACGGCGGCCAGCCCCAGGGCTGACTGCACGGCATTTCGCGCTCTCTTTGCCAACTAGCGCTCGCGACGAACGGTGGCCCCGGAGCCTGCGGAACCCTTGCGCCACTCTTAAGATATATCTTAAGTTATGTCTTAACCAAAACGGAGAGCACGAAAATGAGAGCGCACCACCCTCCCCATCATCACCGCGGACATGGCGACGGCCCCGAAGGCTTCGAGCGCCGTGGCGGCCGTGAACGCGGCGGCCGTGGCCCACGAGTATTCGCCCCCGGCGACCTGAAGCTGCTGCTGCTGGCGTTGATCGCCGACGAGCCTTGCCATGGCTACGACCTGATCCGCCAGATCGAAACCATGTTCGATGGCGTCTACAGCCCAAGCCCGGGCGTGATCTACCCGACCCTGACCTTCCTGGAAGAAAGCGAAATGATCCAGGGCGACGCCGAAGGCGGGAAAAAACGCTACAGCGCCACCGACATCGGTCGTCTGTTCCTCAAGGAGCAGGCCGTTGCCCTGGATGGCGTGCGCATGCGCATCGAGGTCAGCAAGCGCTCGCTGCGCGGGCATGACCGCCCGGCAGAAATTCACGAGGCGGTGCACAACCTGCGCCATGCCCTGCAAATGCATAACGGCCGCTGGAGCCCCGAGGAAATCCTGCGGGTCCGCGATCTGCTGAACAACACCGCCAAGGCCATTGTCGATGGTCCTGCAACCCCTTCCAGCCAGGAGAAAGCCGAATGACTGCCACTCCCGAATTGTCCATTCACCGGGTCATGCACGAGATCAAGCGCCGACGCCTGCAGGTCCTGCGGGTGGTCGACGTGACCCCGCGCATGCGCCGGGTCACCCTGGGCGGCCCGGAACTGGCCGGGTTCCTCAGCCTGGGCAGCGACGACCATGTGAAGTTGCTGTTCCCGCAGAACGCCGAGCAGCAAGCCGCCCTGCAAACCCTGGTCATGGGCCCGGGCAAGGACAGCGGGCCGATGCCCGCCATGCGCGACTACACCCCGCGCCGCTATGACCCGCAGTTGGGCGAGCTGGACATCGACTTCGTCTTGCACGGCGACGGCCCCGCATCGACCTGGGCCGAACAGGTCCAGCCCGGCCAGGAGCTGCACATCGCCGGACCACGAGGCTCGATGGTGGTCCCGGACATCTTCGACAGCTACCTGCTGATCGGCGATGAAACCGCCCTGCCGGCCATCGCCCGGCGCCTGGAGGAACTGCCTGCCGGTCGCCGGGTCCTGGCGGTGATCGAAATCCAGGATCGTGCCGAACGCCAGGCACTGCACAGTGCCGCCGAGGTGGAAGTGATCTGGGTCGAACGCGATGGCGGCCAGCAGGATCTGCTTGCTTGCGTGCGCGCTCTGCAAATGCCCGAAGGCCGGCTGTATGCCTGGATCGCCACCGAGAGCAAGGTCTCGCGGCAACTGCGCCGGATTCTGCTCGATGAACACCGGCTCGACGACGAGTTCGTCAAGGCCGTCGGCTACTGGCGCCTGGATACCAGCGAAGAAGACTGATCGCTCAGCCGCCAAACCTTCGCCGGCGCAGGTGCCCAGCACCTCGCCGGCGAATCATTTCTGGCCCGCGCAATGCCGGCGCCCCAGCCAGTGGTCCAGCCCCAGCAATAGCAGCGACACCAGCACGAACCCTGCCAGCAGCCCCAGGGCATTGAGCACGGCCCGGGGATACCCCAGCCGGTCCACGGCAATGAAGGGATAGGGATAGAGCCCAAGCAAATGACCGCGCAGGAGCAGGTAGGCGAAGTACAAGGTCGGGTATAGCGTCCATAGCCCGACATGACGCAGGCGCAAGCGGCCCTTGGGTACGCAGCAGCACCAATAGGCCAGGAACAGCAGCGGCATCACATCGTGCAGCAGCTCATCGGCCAGCCACTGCCAGCCCTCGGGATGCCACAAGTGGCGCAGCAGCAGGTTGTAGGCCAGGCCCACCAGCACGATGCTGGCCGCCACCGCGCCACTGACCCAGGGCTGGAGCATGAACGCCTGCCCGCGGGAAATGCGCAGGTTCAGGGCACAGGTCAGCACACTGGCCACCAGGGTATTGCTGAGCACGGTGAAGAAACTGAAGAAGTTCACCAAGCCGCCCAGCAAGCTGGCGCCGACATCCCAGCGCAGCAGCAGGATCAGGTACATCTGCACCGCCAGGCCGAACCAGCCAAGCAATGCTGCGGTCGCGATCAGGCCCCGCCGACCGGACCACTGGGCCAGCGATCCGCTTTTCATGCGCGGCCTCAGAGCGGACGCTTGGTGCGCTGCAATTTCACGTAGAGTCGCTCGACCTTCTCCCGGGCCCAGGGCGTCTTGCGCAGGAATGTCAGGCTCGACTTGATGCTCGGGTCGCTCTTGAAGCAGCGGATATCGATGCGCTGTGCCAGTCCCGACCATTCGTAGTGCTCCACCAGGGCCTTGAGGATCTGTTCCAGGGTCACGCCATGCAGCGGGTCGGTGTGGGTAACGGTCATGCCAGGCCTTCGAACGCAGATGAGGAAAACAAGCCGCGCACCTTAGCCGACGGCCTGCGCCCACGCCAGCGCGCTGAATTAACTGTAGCCGCTACCGGGCCTGCGCCAAGGTCCGCAAGACCTCCAGTGATCGATCGGCCACGCCTTCCAGCAACCGCTGCGCACCCGGTCGCAGGCTAGGGCGGCTACCACGGGACTTACGTTCCCCCCGAGGTACGGCTCGGCAACCTGATGAAAAGATCCCGACTTTTACAAATAAATGAGATGTTATATTGTACCAATTCAAAAGAACTCGCCCGCACTCCGGGCCATGCCGTGCCCCGCCTGTTTTTCGACCCTATGCGCGCCGCGCAAAGCTTGCCAAGGAACGACCGATGTCCCTCTCAGCCCACCACCCTTCTCGTTCGCTACTGTGGCGCCTGTCGCCGCTGTCCGTCGCCGTGCTGATCGCCACCCAGGCCCACGCCGTGGAACTGCCACAGCAGGTCATCACCGCCAACCCCCTGGGCAACACCGAACTGGCCGCCCCCACCACGGTGGTCGAAGGTGACTCGCTGACCCTGGCGCAGAAGGGCAGCCTCGGCGAGACCCTGAACAACCAGCCCGGAGTGTCTTCGTCCTACTTCGGCCCCGGCGCCAGCCGCCCAGTGATCCGCGGCCTGGACGGCGATCGCATCCGTATCCTGCGCAACGGCGTCGGCGCCCTGGATGCTTCGTCGCTGTCCTATGACCACGCCGTGCCCCTGGACCCGGTCAACGTCGAGCGCATCGAGATCGTCCGAGGCCCGGCAGCCCTGCTCTACGGCGGCAATGCCATCGGCGGGGGGAGGAACAGCTCTCACAAACCCACCACCCCCCAACCCAAACAAGGCGGCCCCCGGGCCCGCGAACGTCGCTTCGGCGGCGTCCCCCCCCCCCCGCCCCCCCCCCCCCGCACCACCCGCCCTCGCCCCCCCCCCCCCCCCAGCCCCCCGCCACCGCCGCCCCCCCCCCCCCCCCCGCCCACCCCGCGCCGGT
>NZ_JBJJLO010000006.1:0-103547 GCF_046230915.1 Pseudomonas sp. KCJK8993 | reverse complement strand
TTAAGTAAATTTTTACCGAAAGACCCGCCCCAAGATGGGGGCGGGAGTCACTGCGCAGGGCTAGAGGCTTTCTTGCAGATTACGGCGCAAGGCCAGCAGGTCTTCCTGCAACTGGCGCAGTTGCGCCACCGTCTGGCCGCTGGCCCCGAGGATGCATTGCGGTATTGCCTGGGCCTGGGCTTGCAGGGCACGGCCTTGTTCGGTCAATTCGACGATCACCACTCGTTCGTCTTCACGGCTGCGCGTGCGGCTGAGCAGGCCCTCGGCCTCCAGGCGCTTGAGCAGAGGGGTCAGGGAGCCGGGGTCGGTGAGCAGGCGCTGGCTGATTTCGCCGACGGTCAGCCCATCGCGTTCCCAGAGCACCAGCATCGCCAGGTATTGTGGATAAGTCAGCCCCAGGCGCTGCAACAGCGGCTTGTAGACCTTGGTCATCAGCAATGAGGTGGAATGCAGGGCGAAGCACAGCTGGTTGTCCAACAGCAGGGGATCGCAGGCGGGCGAGGTGGCGCGTTCGGTGGTCATGTCGAAGCCTTGGTCATTGATGGTCCTGAATCTAGCGGGCGAATCTTTAATGCGCCAGATGAAATTCGCCAGGGCTCAGCCCATGGCGCTCTGCAAGGCCAGGTCCCATGGAGGAATGGGGCTGAACCGGCTCTTGAGGTATTCCAGCAGCAGGCGGCTGCGGGCGTTGGGATGCTGCTCCATGCGCAAGGCATAGATGCCGGCGGTTTCCGGCTTGGGCAAGCCGCTGTTGCAGAACAGCGGCACCAGTTCCCCGCGCAACAGATGTTCGCTGGCCAGCCAGGTTGGCAGGTGGGCGATGCCCAGGCCGGCCAGGGCCCCGGACAGCAAGGCCTCGGCGTTGTTGGCACTGAAGCGGATCCGCCGTGGACGATGGCTCTGCAGTTGGCCGTCGAGTTCGAAGCGCCAGGCGAACAACGGAGCCAGGCCATCCCAGTCCAGGCCATCATGCTGGTCGAGTTCGGCCGGGTGGACCGGGGTGCCGCGGCTCTTCAAGTAGGTTGGGCTGGCACAGGCGATCCGCACGATGCTGGCCAGGGTCGTGGCTACCATGCGTGTGTCCACCTGCTGTCCGGCCCGCAGCACCAGGTCGACCTTGCCCAGATGCGAGCCTTGCATGTCGACGAAGCTGTCGATCAGGTGCAGTTGTACATCCAGGCCCGGATACAGCATCAGGAAATCCGCGATGGCCGGGGCCAGGTGGCGGCGGCCGAAGGCGGCGGGGGCATCGATGCGGATCAGCCCCTCCGGCGCATGGCTCAAGGACGCCGCCTCGGCCCTGGCCAGTTGCAGCTCGGCGACGATGCGCCGGGCCCGCTCGGCGAATGCCAGGCCGGCCGCGGTGGCCACTACGGCATGGGTGGTGCGCATGAACAGCGTGGTGCCCACGGCTTTTTCCAGGCCGTCGATACGCCGGGCCACTGCCGAAGGGGTCAGGGGATGGCGGCGGGCGGCGGCGGAGAAGCTGCCGGCTTCCAGCACATCGAGAAACAGCCCCAGTTGTTCAGTAAGAGTATTGGGATTCATGGTCAGCTCGGCTATGCGAAAACAGCAAAGCCATTGTGCGTTGTTGTGCGTTTCCGTACCAGCGGTGACTGCGTAGCATGCAAGCCTCGAGTGAGGAGAGCGGTCTTGATCGATTCATTGATGTATCTGTTGTTGGGCGCGGCCCTGGGGACGGTCGGGGGCCTGTTCGGCATCGGTGGCGGGTTGATCGCCATCCCGGTGCTGGGGGTGTGGTTCGGTCTGGACCAGCAACTGGCCCAGGGCACGGCGCTGGTGATGGTGGTGCCGAACGTGATGCTGGCGCTGTGGCGTTATCACCAGCACAACCGTATCGAGGCCCGGCATGCCTTGCCCCTGGCGCTGATGGGCTTCAGCTTCGCCTGGCTCGGTTCGATCTGGGCGGTGGGTATCGACCCCCAGAAAATGCGTACCATCTTCGTGGTTTTCCTCCTGGCCCTGTCCGGCTACAACCTGTTGCGGCTGTTCGGCACTGCGCCCGCGACAGCGTCCTCGATGCGCTATTCCTGGCCTTGGTTGGGAGCGCTGGGAGCGGCTTCCGGGGCGCTCGGCGGGCTGTTCGGGGTGGGCAGCGCGGTAGTGGCTACCCCGGTGCTGACCAGTGTCTTCGGCACCACCCAGGTGGTGGCCCAGGGCTTGTCCCTGGCCCTGGCCCTGCCCAGCACCGGGGTGACCCTGGTGACCTATGGTCTGCATCACCAGGTGAACTGGCTGGTAGGCCTGCCATTGGCGGCCGGTGGCTTGCTGAGCATCAGTTGGGGCGTGAAGGTCGCCCATGCCTTGCCCGAGCGCCTGCTGCGCGCATTGTTCTGCGCCTTCCTGGTGATGTGCGCAGTGATGCTGGGACTCAGGACTTGAAGCCCTCGACGATATGTTCGGCCAGGCATTCGGTGATCGGCGAGGGCTGGTTGAGGTTGCGTACCAGCATGATGCTGGCCTCCGGTAGCAACGGCAGGCCTTCGGCTTCTCCCAGGATGCGCAAATCAGGCGTGATCAGGCTCTCCAGCTGGGCGGTGACCGCCAGCCCCGCGCTGACCACCGCCATGATCGCCGACAGGCTGGAGCTGTTGTAGGCGATGCGGTAGTCGAGGCCGCTGGCATCCAGGGCGTTGCAGGCCCACAGCCGGCAGAAGCAGTCGCTGTTGAACATCGCCAGGGGCAGCGGTGTTTGCCCCGGGGGCTCGAAGCACTCGGCCGCGGCCCAGACGAAACGCTCCTTGCGCAGCAACTGGCCGATTTCGTTGCCCGGTTCGCGGGTGACGATGGACAGGTCCAGGTCCTGGCGCTGCAACAGTTGCCTGGACGATTCGCAATGCACCTCGATCTGGATCAACGGGTAACTCTGGGCGAACCGCGACAGGATGCCCGGCAGGAAGCGCATCACATAGTCATCCGGAGTGCCGATGCGCACCAGGCCCACCATGTGCGGCTCGCGCAGGGTATTGAATACCTCGCTGTGCAGCTTGAGGATGCGCCGGGCATACCCCAGCAGCACCTGGCCTTCGGCGGTCAGCTTGACCTGGCGGCCGTCGCGCTGGAACAGCTGGCGTTGCAGCACGTCCTCCTCCAGCCGTTTCATCTGCATGCTCACCGCCGACTGGGTACGGTTGACCCGCTCGCCGGCCCGGGTGAAACCACCTTCATCGGCGATGGCGACGAAGGTGCGCAGTACTTCGGTATCGATGCTGGGGAACTGGGACATTCATCAAACCCTGAGATGGATACGCAGGAAGCATTCTTGCGGCTGATCTTATTCCCCACGGGCCAGCGCCGTCATCCCCCGGGCTGCCCGTTCATGCCCGGCTTCGGGACGACAGCCAGGCCAGCACCTGTTGCGGATTCTGATCGGGGGGGAACACCGGATAGAACACCTGCTCGATCCGCCCGTCCTCGATTACCAGGGTCAGGCGCTTGAGAAAACGCCTGCCGTTGAGCTCGAATTGTGGCAGGGCCAGGGCCCGGGCCAGGTGCTCCTCGGCATCGGACAACAGCGCGAAGGGCAGGTGCAGGCGTTCGACGGCTTCGCGCTGGTAGGCGCTGTCCTGGCTCGACAGGCCGAACAATTGCGCCACGCCCGCTGCCGCAAGCTCCTGGGCATGATCGCGAAAGGCACAGGATTGCGGGGTGCAGCCACGGGCCCCGGGGGTCTGGTCCCAGCCCTCGAGCAGCGGCAGGTCCGGCCGGCCGGTGCGCGGATAGATGTACAGCACCGTCCGGCCTGGCAGCACGGACAGGTCCACCGCCTGTCCGGTGGTCGAGGGTAGCGGCAATTGCGGCAGGTACCGGCCGGCCAGGTGCCGGGCCGCGCCGTCATCCTGGGGGGCGGGAATGCTCGACCAATCCACGTTCAGCATGTCTCTCATCGTTAATGCTCCTGGCTGCTCCGGTTGTGCTTGCCGGTCTTGTCGCGCCCGGCGACTGCAAGACTGTTATAGGTGCTCTCCGTTGTTCCTGCTTTTATGGGGGAACTTTTCGAAGTTGATAGTTTGGCGATAGTTATTATCAGGCTTGGAAATAAGTAAGGTTCGATAAAGTAGTTGGCTATGGTTTGATTTTTATTAATTGCCTCCGGCGATAAGAATTGCTTGTTCGGAATAATGCCGATTAATGGCATGTTTTATCTTTTCCCGAGTTTGCCTAAAGCTATATCCACTACTAGTGTTGCGGATGCCATGTACAGATGGTCTGTACTGGGATTGCGACCAACTTTGGAGGGTCCTTTCATGAGCGCGAAAGCGGAACATGCCGAACCAACTAATGCAGAACTTACCCAGCTCAAGGCCAAGCTCAAGGCCGGCAAGCTGGCGCCAGAAGACCTCAAGGCCCTGGTCGGCCTGGTAGAGCGTACGGAGAAGGCCGCCAAGCAACTTAGGGCAGCCATAGTCGAGTAACCGACGCTAACGTCTTGGAGGGCGGATCAGAAATGGAAATCACTACTCGGAACAATCATGTTGATCTATCTGAACCATTGCGTAGCCCTCCATTTTTAGCGCGAAGTACCCATGGCGATCATGCGGTGTTGTTATTGGGGCGCGTGGAAGCGCCGATCTCGACGCTGAGCGACAATGCCTCTTTTACCGAACGCCTGGCCCAGAGTCTCAACTTGTCGTTACTGGACAGTCACTTCAGCGCGGAAGAATTCATCTTGTTGCTCGGCGAGCAATACACCGCCGCCGAAGAGTTCGTATATGGCCATCCGATCTGGAGAAAGATCCGCGAGGGTGATCAATCCGCGTTGCATGCCTACATCCTGGAAACCCGGCATTACCTGGCTGCCGCTGCCTCTCGAATGTGCCCTGCCGTCAGCCCGGGTATCGGCTTGTCACCGATCACCCTGATGCTTTCCAGGCATGCCTTGGAGGAATGGGATCACGCGCGGTTTTTCAACGAGGCCCTGGAGCTCATCGGTTGCTCGAACGACGTGGTGCGTCTGGCCAGGCCCTTGCCGGCGACCCTGGAGTGGATCCACCTGTCCCGGCACATCGCGGCCATGGGCGAGTTGGTGTCCGCTGCCTGTTCCGGCTTTATGGAACATTCCTCGGTGGAGAAAGAGGCCGTGCTTGGCTGGCACGACCTGCTGGTGGGCCACAACCTGTTGAGCCGCATGGCCACCAACAAAGTGCTGGGTCACTTCGCCACCGACCTCGACTACGGGCACTCCGAGAACTGGAAGAAGGCGGTCCGCACCCAGGGCTGTCATCCCGCCTCGGTGGTGGCCAGCGTACTGAACACGGTGTGCAGCCTGAGCGAGATGATCTACCGCTGGTTGTCCGCCCTCGAACAGGGCTGCGCCAGTTCCATCGTCACGGCGGCGCAGGTGCTCGCCGAGGATGGCCTGGACCAACCGCTGCGCGATTGCGATTCGCCGCTGGAGGTGGGCATCTTCCAGGGCTTGCCGGTCTGGCCGGCCAGTGTCATGAGCCTGGTCAACGGCGAGCGCTCTGGTGATGACAACCCTTCAGACATCATCGTCGCCTCCTGTTATGCCCTGGGGCACCGGGTACCACCACTGGCCGCCAACGGCGCGCCGTTCTGCCTGCTGCTGGGGCAGATCCACGAGCAACTGGTCGACAGCCAGGGTGTCGGCGCCGACAGCGTCGCGGCCATCGAGCGGATGACCACGGATTGGCTGGTGTCGGTGGACGGCCATCCTTTATGGCAACAGATGACCGAGGGTTGCAGCGACGAACTGGTGATTGGCTACATGCTGGAGAATTTCCATTACCTGGCCTCGGCCACCCGCCATGTCAGCCCGGCGATTGCCGCTTGCCAGGATGCGCGGATCCGCGAAAACCTGTTGCAGCACCTGCAGGACGAACTGACCCATTGCGACATTCTCAAGCCTCGCCTGCGGGAGCTGGGCGTCCGCCAGCCTGCGGCGATGCGGCCGCTGCCCACCACCGCGGCCTTCGTCGGTTACCTCAGCGACCTGGCGCGCCACGACTGGAAGGGTTACCTGATCGGTTCGACCTACCTGCAAAAAAGCCTGAGTGAATGCCGCGGCGATGATCGCCACATGAAGTTCTATTCCCGGGTTTCGGCCAACAATCCCCGTTGCGCCGCGCTGCTGGGGGCCATGGCGGCCCACGATGAACTGGATGATGAACTGGGCCATGACGCGCGACCCTCACGCAATATCCAGTACCTGCTGGCACGGGGCGAGGTGAGTCGCGATTCCGTGGCGCGGGCGGCGATCCTGCCGTCGCTGGCCTGGAGTTTCCTGGATGGCATTCGCGCCCATTACTGCACCGGCAAGGATTCGGTCCTGCAGCGCCAGGCCTGGAGTGCAAGATGAACCGGCCCTACTTCCAGACGGTGCAGCCCCTGGCGCGCCTTCATGAGCTGCTGTTCGAGGAGCAGGACTTCGACGCCCTGGCCAGGCGCCTGCCGGAGCCGCGCATGCCGCTGGCGATGTGGCGCGATGTGCTGCACAGCGAGTTGCTGGCGCTGTTTCGCTGGGCGCTGATCCGCGCCAAGGAGGACCTGGGCCAGGCGCAGGCCCAGGCCTACGGCGAGGAGGTCCTGTGCCTGTTGCCTTACTACGGTTTTTGCCTGCATGCCATTCGCCGCGCCGTGCCATTCGCCTTGATGGGCATTGCCACCACGGTGTCGGTGCGCGATGACCTTTATCCGCAGGCCCGCGCAGTGATCGCCGAATTGGCGAGCCTGCTGCAGGTGCAGGAGCTGCTGCGCGTCAGCGACCAGCCCTCGGCGAGCCTGGCCAGGCAGTTCCAGGAGCGGGACGGGCTGATCGTCCTCACTGGCAAGCAGTCCACCTTTGCCAGCTTGCGCAGCTGCTATCCACAGGCCCGGATCATGGGGGCGACGGGCTGTTGTGCGGTGGTCCTGGCGGCGGCTGAAGAGCCGGCGCGGCAGATCGAAAAACAGCGCATGCAAGGTCGGCTCTCGGTCAGTTGCAGCAATCACGGGCATACCGTCCTGGTCGAAGCGCTGGCCCCGGGGGCGGCGGTGCTGGCCGTCGATGGCTGCCGGCCGACGACCCGCACCTGCGTGGAGGACATCCTCGGGCAATTGCATCCGTCCATAGTGCTGGCGCCTTCGGCTGCGGACCTGCCCGACGACCTGGGAGGCTACAGCCTGTTGGCATGGGAGGAGGCCGCTACGGCCAGTCTCGATGGTTTCGGGCGGGACCCTCTGGGCGGCTGGCCCGGAGACTACCGGATTTGAGACGGCGTTGGATGGGCAAGGATGATCCATCAAATTCTGAGATGTAGAGCATAAGAAACATTCGTTGGATTGATTATTTGCCCAGGCAGACACTGTCGTCATCCCACAGGAGGACAAGATGATGAAAGGTCAAAAGGGTTATCTGTTGGTCCAGTCGTTCCACGGCTTCTCGCTCGCGGCCTTGTGGCACAAGGTCGCGCGCTGGTACGTCCTGGGTCATGAGCGGCGGATGCTGGCCGGCTTGAACGATGAGGCGCTCAAGGACATCGGCTTGTCCCGGGCGGATGTGGAGCACGAACGGGCGCGCCCGTTCTGGGACGATCCACTATTGAAATGAGTGCCCGCAGGTTCGCTGGCCAGCGGCGTGTCGTTTCAGTGCACGGGTAGTTCGAGGGCGGGCCGTGCCAGGGTTTGGACCCGGTTGCGGCCTTTGCCCTTGGCGTCGTACAGCGCCTCGTCGGCCTGGGATAGCAGGCGCGACAGGTCATAGTCCCGGCCCTGGCTGGTCACCACGCCGATGCTGACGCTGAGCAGCCCGGGTTCGAGCAGTGTCAGGCCGGCGAAGGTCTCGCGGATGCGCTCGGCCACCCGTACCGCCTCTTGTTCATCCACCGCTGCCAACAGGCAGGCGAATTCCTCGCCGCCGATACGGCCGAAGGCGTCGTTGGCGCGCAAGGTGTGCACCAATACCTGGCTGAAGGCGATCAGCGCCTGATCGCCGGTCTGGTGGCCGAAGGTGTCGTTCAGGCGCTTGAAGTGGTCCAGGTCGCATAACAGCAGCGACACTGGCGCGCCGTGCCGCTGGCAACCGGCCAGCAAGCGTTCGCCGTTGGCCATGAATGCCCGGCGATTGCCGATCCCTGTCAGGGCATCACAGAATGCCGCGGCCTTGAAGCGTCTTTCCGCTCGTTCCTTGACCATGGCCAGGGTCATATAGGCGATGCCGATCACGTAGACCATCGATTCGAACAGCATGAACGAAAAGAACGGTACACCCTCGCCTTGGCCATCCAGGGCCTGGGCCAGCCCGACGCCCTGATCGATGACGCTGCGCACGGCGTAAAAGCAGGTATGCAACAGGGTCAGTCCCAGGGCCGGGAGGTAGGCCACTTCCAGGCTCCGTCGACTGCGCCAGAATTCGAGGGCTGTCAGTGCTCCATAACCACCCGCCAGCAGCGAGTACACCGTGACCCGCACCGGCATCGACGCATGGAAGGCCGGGACCAGGCACAGGGCCAGCCACAGGCCGGCGCCGGCGAGCATGCCGGGGACATGGGGCTCGCGTGCGGCGAAGACCCGCATCGCCGTCCAGTTCAGGGCCGCGCTAAACAGCAGGACCACGTTGCCGAGCACGACGGGAACCCAATGCGCCCCGTGATGGCGCCAACTCACCAGCACCACGCCGACCGATGCCAGCAGCATCATGCTGCCCAGGTAGGCCAATGGCCGTTCGCGGCTTTCCCGCAGCCAGGCGTGCAAGGTCAGCAGGCCCATCAGGAAGAAGATGAACACGGATACCACGAGCAAGGTGGGGAGATGCAGCGTCATATCCAGGTTCTCGTCAGCAAGGGCGAAGCGGAAAACAACCGCCGATGCGGCTAATTGCCATTAGTGGGCGCGATTGTAGCCAGAACGGCGACAGAAGAGCGCAGTAACGGGTGCGCTGCGATGGCGGCGAGCTTGCGGCTGCGGGCGAGTGCGTTGCTATCGATGGCCGTCCGGGTAGGCCGGTGTCGCGAAAATGTCTGGCGCGCGGCTATTCAAGTGGAGCGTGGCTGCGTTAGCGTGCGGGCTGACAAGGAGCATCCCATGACCGCAGCCCATTCCTTTTCCCTCAAGCAGGCTCGTCGACTGGCCTTGGCCGCCCAGGGGTTTGGCGGTCGCCAGCCGCCAGCGACGATCAAGGCCGCACGACTCAACCAGCAGATAGAGCGCCTGGGCTTGTTGCAGATCGATTCGGTCAACGCCCTCGTGCGTGCCCATTACCTGCCGCTGTTCTCCCGCCTTGGAAGTTATCCACAGCAGTTGCTGGACCAGGCCGCCTGGAGCCAGGGACGGCGACGTACCTTGTTCGAATACTGGGGGCACGAGGCGTCGCTGTTGCCGATGTCCATGTACCCGCTGATGCGCTGGCGAATGCGGCGGGCCAGCCAGGGCCGGGGCATTTATTCGCAGCTGGCGCGTTTTGGCCACGAACACCAGGCGACCATCGGCCGGGTCCTGGCCGCCGTCCAGGAACGAGGCGCCCTGGGCGCCGGCAGCCTGTCCACCCGTGAGGAGCGGGCGGGCCCATGGTGGGACTGGAGCGCAGAGAAGCATGCCCTGGAGTGGCTGTTCGCCGCCGGGGAAGTGACGGTGGCCGGGCGTCGTGGTTTCGAGCGCTTGTACGATTTGCCGGAGCGGGTGATCCCCCAGGCGATTCTGCACCAGCCCCTGCCGGACGAGGCCCAGGCCCAGCGCCGACTGCTGTTGCTGGCGGCGCGGGCCCTGGGCGTGGCCACGGAAAAGGACCTGCGCGATTACTTTCGCCTCGATCCGGCGGACAGTCGTGCCCGGTTGGGCGAATTGCTCGAAGACGGCCAGTTGCTGGCCTGCCAGGTTCAGGATTGGCGCCAGCCAGCCTATTGCCTGCCCGAGGCCAAGGTGCCGCGCAAGGTCGCTGCCAGTGCCTTGCTGTCGCCCTTCGATTCGCTGATCTGGGAGCGCAGCCGCACCGAGCGCCTGTTCGATTTCCGCTATCGGCTGGAGATCTACACACCGCAACACAAGCGGGTCTATGGCTACTACGTGCTGCCGTTCCTGCATGAAGAGCGTATCGCCGCGCGGGTCGATCTGCGGGCGGAGCGGGCCCAGGGGCGCCTGGCGGTGCATGCGGTGCACGAGGAAACCCCCGGCCTGGACGAGCAGGGCATCCAGGCCCTGGCCGGGCAACTGCGGCAGATGGCGGATTGGTTGGGGCTGGCGGATATCCAGCTCAATTGTCAGCGCGAGGGGGCACGGCGTTTGCACCAGGTCCTGGCCTGAGCGCCGCGCACGATAGCTGGCGCGGCGCTGTGGCCGAGCCTAGCGCTTGACCTGCTTCAGGGTCTCGGCGATCAGAAATGCCAGTTCCAGCGACTGGTCGGCGTTCATTCGCGGATCGCAATGGGTGTGGTAGCGGTCCGACAGGCCATCTTCGGTGATGGGGCGGGCGCCGCCGATGCATTCGGTGACGTTCTGCCCGGTCATTTCGATATGGATGCCCCCGGCATAGCTGCCTTCGGCCTGGTGCACCTGGAAGAACTCCTTGACCTCGGTGAGGATCTGCGCGAAATCGCGAGTCTTGTAGCCGCTGCTGGCCTTGATGGTGTTGCCGTGCATCGGGTCCGAACTCCAGAGCACCCGCTTGCCTTCGCTTTCCACCGCGCGGATCAGCCGTGGCAGGTGGTCGCCGACCTTGTTGGCGCCCATGCGCACGATCAGGTTGAGCCGGCCCGGGTCGTTGTCCGGGTTGAGGATGTCGACCAGGCGGATCAGCTCGTCGCTGTTCATGCTGGGCCCGACCTTGACCCCGATCGGGTTGTTCACCCCGCGCAGGAACTCCACGTGGGCGCCATCGAGTTGCCGGGTACGGTCGCCGATCCACAGCATGTGCGCCGAGCAGTCGTAGTAGTCGTTGGTCAAGCTGTCGCGCCGGACGAAGGCTTGCTCGTAGTTGAGCAGCAGCGCTTCGTGGGCGGTGAAGAAGCTGGTCTCGCGCAGTTGCGGCGAGCTGTCCAGGCCGCAGGCGCGCATGAAGGCCAGGGTTTCATCGATGCGGTCGGCCAGTTGGCTGTACTTTTCGGCCAGGGCCGAGTTGGCGATGAAGTCCAGGTTCCACTTGTGCACTTGGTGCAGGTCGGCGAAACCGCCCTGGGCGAAGGCGCGCAGCAGGTTGAGGGTGGCGGTGGCCTGGTGGTAGGACTGCAGCAGGCGCTCCGGGTCCGGTACCCGGCTCTTTTCATCGAAACCTATGCCATTGACGATATCGCCGCGGTAGGCGGGCAGGGTCACGCCGTTGACCGTCTCGTCGTTGGCCGAGCGTGGCTTGGCGAACTGGCCAGCCATGCGCCCGACCTTGACCACCGGGCAGCCGGCGGCGAAGGTCATGACGATGGCCATCTGCAGCAGCACCTTGAAGGTGTCGCGGATCTTCGCCGCGGAGAACTCGGCGAAGCTCTCGGCACAATCCCCGCCTTGCAGCAGGAAGGCCCGGCCCTGGGTGACTTCGGCGAACTGGCGGCGCAACTCCCGGGCCTCCCCGGCGAATACCAGGGGCGGGTAGCTGGCCAGGGTCTGCTCGACCTTGAGCAGGTGTGCCGCGTCGGGGTAGTGGGGTTGTTGCTGGATCGGCAGGGCGCGCCAGCTGTCGGGGCTCCAGGGTTGGCTCATCGCAGACTCGCATGCTTTACGTTGGGATGGGCATGTTAGCAGCAAATTAGTGCGTGACCTGCTCCTGCGCCTTGGTCGACAATCGCGCCTTTGCGCTCGCCACCGAGCGGCAGGTTTAGCGCCCTGGCAAGGTTCCCGGCCCGGGCGACGAGGAGATGAAATGACTGAGGAACGCGTCGAACGCGTACTGGCCGAGGTTCACGACGAGTTCGGCATGATCCGGGTCATGGAAGTGGCCGATTACCGCTTCCTCGAATTCGGCGAGGCCATCGAGCAAAGTTGCGTGTTCACCGCCGATCCTAGCTGGCTGGAGTACGACTACACCCGGGCCATGCTGATCGGCGCGCTGTGTCATGACGCACCGGAGAGTGCACTGTTTCTTGGGCTTGGTGCCGGCACCCTGACCCAGGCGTGCTTGAAGTTCTTGCCGCTGGAGGACGTCGAGGCCATCGAATTGCGTCCGCACGTGCCGCGACTGGCCATCGAATACCTGGGGCTGGACGATGATCCGCGTCTATATATAAGGATCGGCGATGCCCTGGAACTGCTGGAAAGCGCCGAACCCGCCGACCTGATCTTCGTCGACCTGTATACCGATGTCGGCCCGGGCGTCGGGCACCTGGCCTGGGGGTTCCTGGAGAACTGCCAGAAACGCCTCAATCCGGGTGGCTGGCTGGTGATCAACCAGTGGGCCACCGATGACGGCAAGCCCCTGGGCGCCGCATTGCTGCGTGGTCTTTATCACCGCCACTATTGGGAGCTGCCGGTGAAGGAGGGCAACGTGATCCTGATCGTGCCGGCCGACCTGGAGCAGGAGCTCGACATGCCGGGCCTGGTCGCCCGGGCCGAGGCCCTGGCACCGCGCCTGGGGTATTCGTTGCAGTCGCTGATCAAGGACATCCGGCCCGCCAGCTGAGCGGATGCGTCCGGCAGTGCTGGCGGCCAGGCTCGCCGGGGGGCGACAAGCCACGGCGTGCTTGCATCGCGCAAGTGGCACCGTGGCCCGGGAGATCCGGACGCCATTCTCTGCAGCAGGCGAGGCAGTTTGCCGCAGTGGCTTGGCGTCACGAGGTGAACCGTTTAAGCCAGGGGCCCGAATACGCTTGGGTTCGAGCCCGATGGCCGGCCTTCCGAAACGGCGCAAAGCCTGTGGTAGTCGGGGGTTTGGCGGATTTTTCCGACAAAAAAAACTCCCTTTTTTGAGTAATTCCGGTATAGTGCGCGCCGGCCTTTAGCAGGGCCTCGTTTAGGTAACGCATTTCCCCGAAGTCAGCTTCGGCTGCTTGTCCGCTTCGCGGACTATCCTTGACGTTCATTTCTTTCAATCGTTTTCGCAAATCCCCGCCGACAAAGCTGCCAGGGTGACTCATCGAGTCTTACACGGCATGCGCAGCTTTGGAGCATGGGTCTTTGCGGATGCACTTAGAGGCAGACCCATGACCCAGGAAATCGGCGGCTTCGCCGCTCTTGAACTTCATCCCAGTATTGTTGCTGCAGTAGTCGCCACCGGCTACGAAGAGCCTTCGGCCATTCAGCAGCAATCGATCCCGATCATCCTCGCCGGTCACGATATGATTGGCCAGGCGCAAACCGGTACCGGTAAGACCGCTGCCTTTGCCCTGCCTATCCTGCACCGCATCGATCCGTCCAAGCGCGAGCCGCAAGCTCTGATCCTGGCCCCAACCCGCGAGTTGGCGCTACAAGTAGCAACCGCCTTTGAAACCTACGCCAAGCAAATGCCGGGCGTGACCGTTGTGGCCGTCTACGGCGGTGCGCCGATGGGCCCGCAACTCAAGGCAATCCGTAATGGCGCACAGATCGTTGTCGCCACCCCGGGCCGTCTGTGCGACCACCTGCGTCGCGATGAGAAGGTCCTGGCCACCGTGAACCACCTGGTTCTCGACGAAGCCGACGAAATGCTCAAGCTGGGCTTCATGGATGACCTGGAAGTGATCTTCAAGGCCATGCCCGAATCCCGCCAGACCGTACTGTTCTCGGCCACCCTGCCGCAGTCGATCCGTGCGATCGCCGAGCGTCACCTCAAGGATCCGAAGCACGTCAAGATCCAGAGCAAGACCCAGACCGTCACCGCGATCGAGCAGGCCCACCTGCTGGTTCACGCCGATCAGAAGACCGGCGCGGTCCTGAGCCTGCTGGAAGTCGAGGACTTCGACGCCCTGATCATGTTCGTGCGCACCAAGCAAGCGACCCTGGACCTGGCCAGCGCCCTGGAAGCCAAGGGCTACAAGGCCGCCGCGCTGAACGGCGATATCGCCCAGAACCAGCGTGAGCGCGTCATCGACTCCCTCAAGGATGGCCGCCTGGACATCGTCGTGGCCACTGACGTCGCCGCCCGTGGCCTGGACGTACCGCGCATCACCCACGTATTCAACGTGGACATGCCTTACGATCCGGAATCCTACGTACACCGTATCGGCCGTACCGGTCGTGCCGGTCGCGAAGGCCGTGCGCTGCTGCTGGTGACTCCACGCGAGCGTCGCATGCTGCAAGTGATCGAGCGTGTGACCGGGCAGAAAGTGGCTGAAGTCCGCCTGCCGGACGCCCAGGCCGTGCTCGATGCGCGCATCAAGAAGCTGACCAACGGCCTGGCGCCACTGGTAGCCGACGCCGAGGCGAGCCATGGCGACCTGCTGGACCGCTTGACCGCCGACATCGGTTGCAGCCCGCGTGCACTGGCCGCGGCCCTGCTGCGCAAGGCCACCAATGGCCAGGCGCTGGATCTGGCAACCATCGAGAAAGAGCGTCCGCTGGTGCCGAACAATGCCCCGCGTGGCGAGCGTTCCGAGCGTTACGGTGACCGTCCTGATCGCGGTGATCGCGAGCGTCGCGCTCCGGCTCCGCTGGCCGAAGGTCGTGCTCGTTGCCGTACCGCCCTGGGCGCCCGTGATGGCATCGCCGCCAAGAACCTGTTGGGTGCGATCCTCAACGAAGGTGGCCTGGCCCGTGAAGCCATCGGCCGTATCCAGGTACGCGACAGCTTCAGCCTGGTAGAGCTGCCGGAAGATGGTCTGGACCGCCTGCTGGCCAAGCTCAAGGACACTCGCGTTGCCGGCAAGCAGCTCAAGCTGCGTCGCTACCGCGAGGATTGATCCGCTCCCTGGGCTGATCGATCACGCATGAAAAATCCCCGGCTGGTCCGGGGATTTTTTTTGCCCGGGATTTACCCGCGCTTCAGCCGAAGCGGTAGATATCCATGCCCAGCGCGCCCATGGTGAAACCCTGGTGGGCGAGGCTGAATGCGCCACCGGCGCCCCGGGCGAAATACAGCGGCAGCAGATGTTCGTCGCTGGGGTGGCTGCGTACGGCATGGGGCGCCTGTCGCCGGTAGTCATGCAGCGCGGCCTGGTCGTCGCTGGCCAGCTTGTCGATCATCCAATCGCGAAAGGCCTGGGCCCAGGGGCTGACGCTTTCCGGGCCGGCATGCCAGTCCAGTTCCCGCAGGTTGTGGGTGATGCTGCCGGAACCGATCAGCAGCACGCCTTGCTCGCGCAGGCTGGCCAGGGCCTGGCCGATGCGGGTCTGCAAGGCCGGGCCCTGCTGGCTGGGCAGCGACAGCTGGACCACCGGAATGTCCGCCTGCGGGTACATCAACGACAGCGGGACCCAGGTGCCATGGTCGAAGGGCCGTTGCTCGTCGAGTCGCGCCGGCAGGCCATTGGCCGCCAGCAATTGCACGACCAGGGCGGCCAGCTCGGGATCGCCAGGCGCTGGGTATTGCACGGCGAACAGGGCGGCGGGGAAGCCGCCGAAGTCATGCCAGGTCTGCGGATGCGGATGGGCGCTGACCCGCAGGTCGGTGCTTTCCCAATGGGCCGACACCACCAGGATCGCCCGCGGCCGGGGTAGCTGCGCCGCCAGGCGGGCCAGGGCGGGGCCGCTGTCGCCGGGCTCCAGGGCCAACATGGGAGAACCATGGGAAATGAACAGGCTGGGAAGCATGAAGAAGGTCCTGAGGGTTAAGATGCGCAATCTTCAATTAGATCATTGATCTAAATCTAATATAAGTTTTAGGGCTTTTTGATCGAATTCCAAGGACATTCCATGCAAGCAGACTTTTGGCACAAACGCTGGGAGCGCGACCAGATCGGCTTCCACCTGGCGCAGGTCAATCCTTATCTGCAGCAGTACTGGCCGGGGCTTGGACTCGCTGACCAGGCCCGTGTGCTGGTACCGCTGTGCGGCAAGAGCCTGGACCTGGCCTGGCTCGCCAGTCGCGGGCATCAGGTGCTGGGGATCGAGCTGTCGGAGAAGGCAGTGGAGGATTTCTTCCGCGAACACCAGTTGCAGCCGCAGATCAGCCAGCAAGGCACGTTCAAGGTCTATGCCCATGGGTCGATCCAGCTCTGGTGCGGCGACATTTTCGCCCTGGCCGCCGAGGATATCGCCGGCTGCACGGCCCTGTACGATCGCGCGGCGATGATTGCCCTGCCGCGGCAGATGCGCCAGCGCTATGTCGCGCACATCAGTGGCTTGCTGCCCCAGGGTAGCCGTGGCCTGCTGATTACCATGGACTACGACCAGGCGCAGCTCGACGGACCGCCATTCGCCGTGCTGGATGATGAGGTGCGCGAGAGCCTGGAAGGTAGCTGGCAGCTGCAGGTGGAGACCGAGCGCGACATCCTCGGTGAAAGCTGGAAGTTCCTCCAGGGCGGGGTCACCCGGCTGGTGGAACGGGTCTACCGCCTGGATAAGACCGGCACTTGCTGAGCTTTCCGGGGCCATGAAAAAGGGCGACTCGCGTCGCCCTTCTTGTTGTTGCCGGAGTGTGGATCAACCGCGACGGCGCAGGGCGTCGATGCGGTCTTCCAGCGGCGGGTGGCTCAGGAACATCCTGGCCAGGCCTTGCTTGATACCGCCGTTGATGCCGAAGGCATTCAGGGTATCGGGCATGTGCACCGGCAGGCCCTGCTCGGAACGCAGGCGCTGCAAGGCGCCGATCATCGCATTGGTGCCGGCCAGGCGGGCGCCAGCTTCGTCGGCGCGGTATTCGCGTTGGCGCGAGAACCACATGACGATGGCGCTGGCGAGGATGCCCAGGACCAGCTCGGCGAAGATGGTCGCCACGTAGTAGGCGATGCCCTGGCCTTCCTCGTTCTTGAAGATCACCTTGTCGACGAAGTTGCCGATGATCCGCGCGAAGAACATCACGAAGGTGTTCACCACGCCCTGGATCAATGCCAGGGTCACCATGTCGCCGTTGGCGACATGGCCGATCTCGTGGGCCAGCACGGCCCGCACTTCATCGGGCGAGAACCGTTCCAGCAGCCCCTGGCTGACAGCCACCAGGGCATCGTTCTTGTTCCAGCCGGTGGCGAAGGCATTGGCCTCGTAGGCCGGGAAAATCCCCACTTCGGGCATCTTGATGCCGGCTTCGCGGGACAGTTGTTCAACGGTCTGCAACAACCATTGCTCATGGCGGGTGCGCGGCTGGGTAATGATCTGCGTGCTGGTGCTCATCTTCGCCATCCACTTGGAGATGAACAGCGAGAACAGCGAGCCGGCGAAACCAAAGACCGCACAGAAAATCAGCAGCTGATTGAGGTTCAGATCAACCCCATTGGCCGCCATGAACCCGTTGAAGCCGAAAAGGCTCAGGGTAATGCTGGCAATCAGCACGACCGCAAGGTTAGTGGCCAAAAACAGCAGGATTCGCATCATGGTTGTAGAAATCTCCTCAAGCTAAAGATGTAGCGTTCCGCGGGGTATATAAGGTGCGGCAAACACCGATTCAATACGGCTTCTATTTCAAACTGTGTCGCATGGGGCGGGACATGACTGCGATATTGCAAGGTCATGACCGATCGCCACGGACGCTCGTCGTCAGGCTGCGACGCAGACGCTGTGACAGTGGTAACGACGGAAAGTGCAAGCTTAGTAGAAGGGGGCCGGGGAAGGTCAGTGAAGATGTGTTGCTGAATTAATCGCAATGCGATCCGCGAAAGATCGCACTGCGTTTGAGAAATTACTGACGATAGGACTTGAGGAAGTTGCCGATCCGGCCAATGGCCTGTTCCAGGTCGTCGACCCGGGGCAGGGTCACTACCCGGAAGTGGTCCGGCCATGGCCAGTTGAAGGCAGTACCTTGCACGACCAGGAGCTTCTCGGAGAGCAGCAGATCGAGGACGAACTTCTCGTCGTTGTGGATCGGGCAGATCTTCGGGTCGATCCGCGGGAAGGCATACAACGCGCCCATGGGCTTGACGCAGCTTACGCCGGGGATGTCGTTGAGCAGTTCCCAGGTGCGGTTGCGCTGCTCCAGCAGGCGGCCAGGCGGCAGGACCAGGTCGTTGATGCTCTGGTAGCCGCCCAGGGCGGTCTGGATCGCATGCTGGCTGGGCACGTTGGCGCACAGGCGCATGTTGGCCAGCATGTCGATGCCCTCGATGTAGCTCTGGGCATGCTGCTTGGGACCGGAAATGGCCACCCAGCCGGAGCGGAAGCCGGCCACGCGGTAGGACTTGGACAGGCCGTTGAAGGTCAGGCACAGCAGGTCCGGGGCCAGGGAGGCGGTGCAGATATGCACGGCGTCATCGTAGAGGATCTTGTCGTAGATCTCGTCGGAGAACACCACCAGGTTGTGCTGGCGCGCCAGTTCCAGCATGCCCAGCAGCACTTCCCTGGGGTACACGGCGCCGGTGGGGTTGTTCGGGTTGATGATCACCAGGGCCTTGGTGTTCGGGGTGATCTTGGCCTTGATGTCGGCCAGGTCGGGCCACCAGTTGGCCTGTTCATCGCACAGGTAGTGCACCGGGTTGCCACCGGCCAGGCTGACCGCGGCGGTCCACAGTGGGTAGTCGGGGGCCGGGACCAGCACTTCGTCGCCATTGTTGAGCAGGGCCTGCATGGCCATCACGATCAGCTCGGACACGCCGTTGCCCAGGTAGATATCCTCGATGCCGATGCCTTCCACCTGCTTCTGCTGGTAGTACTGCATCACTGCCTTGCGCGCACTGAACAGGCCCTTGGAGTCGCTGTAGCCCTGGGCGGTCGGCAGGTTGCGGATCACATCCTGGAGAATCTCGTCCGGCGCCTCGAAGCCAAAGGGCGCCGGGTTGCCGATGTTCAGCTTGAGGATGCGGTGGCCTTCCTCTTCCAGGCGTTTGGCGTGCTTGAGCACTGGGCCGCGAATGTCATAACAGACGTTGGCGAGCTTGTTCGATTTGCTGACCTGCATGGCGATGTGTTCCCGAAAATGAACGATCCAGGCGGAGGATGAACTACCGTACTGGGAATCCTGCCGTCCTACACCAGGCTGTAGCCCGCACCGGCTGCGGCAAAATCCGTTTGAATGGGTGTAGCGCGGCTGCCAGACTGGCGTCTGACGAGGCGCAATCATACGTGCCGCCCGATCCGTGGAAAAGATACAGATCGGGCTTTTTCCGCAGCAGAGGAAGGACCATGGAAAAGCTGGAAAAGACCCTGGAAGAATGGCGGGCGATGCTCGATCCGGAGCAATACAACGTCTGCCGGCTCAAGGGCACCGAACGCCCGTTCTCGGGCAAGTACAACGGCACCAAGACCGATGGGGTGTACCACTGCGTCTGCTGTGGCGAGCCGCTGTTCGACTCCAGGGCCAAGTTCGATTCCGGTTGCGGTTGGCCGAGCTTCTACGAGCCCATCGCCGACAGCGCGATGATCGAGATCCGTGACCTGAGCCACGGCATGATCCGCACCGAAGTGGTCTGCGCCAAGTGCGATGCGCACCTGGGTCATGTATTTCCCGATGGCCCGCCGCCCACCGGCCTGCGCTACTGCATCAACTCCGTGTGCCTGGACCTGGTGGCCCGCTAGGCGCAAGGACGGACCGATCGGCCAAGGAAATGGCAGGAGCGAGGCTTGCCCGCGATGGACTTCAGAGCGCTGCGTTTATCCAGTCGATACGCGCTAGCGTTGACGACCATCGCGAGCGAGCTTCGCTCCCATGGAGGATCACCTCGCTTGACTGACGGGCATCAGGCTCCATGGAGCCGATTTTTTTCATTATTTAAATTGCATGCAATCTAATTGAGCACTACCTTTATCCGTTCCCAACCTTCAATGGAGTTGCTGCCATGACCGATGCGTTGCTGACTATTCCCTGCACCACCATCAAGGGTGAGCAGAAGACCCTGGCGGATTTCGCCGGCAAGGCCGTGTTGGTGGTCAACACCGCCAGCAAATGCGGCTTCACCCCTCAGTACAAGGGGCTTGAGCAGTTGTGGCAGTCCTACAAGGATCGGGGCCTGGTGGTACTGGGCTTTCCGTGCAACCAGTTCGGCCAGCAGGAGCCGGGCAACGAGGGGGCGATCTCGGCGTTCTGCGAGCTCAACTACGGCGTCAGCTTCCCGCTGTTCCAGAAGATCGAGGTCAATGGCGCCGGTGCCCATCCGCTGTTCGTCCAGTTGAAGAAGCGCGCCACCGGACTCCTGGGCTCCCAGGGCATCAAGTGGAATTTCACCAAGTTCCTGATCGGCCGGGACGGCAAGCTGGTCAAGCGTTTCGCCCCGACCACCAAACCCCAGGACCTGGCCGGCGAGATCGAAGCCCTGCTCAAATGAACCATCTGCCCGAGGCTTCGCTGCAACTGGACAGCCAGCTGTGTTTCAAGCTGTATGCCGCTTCGCGAGCGGTGGTGCGTGGCTACAAGCCGATGCTCGACCAGCTCGGCCTGACCTACCCGCAGTACTTGGTGATGCTGGTGTTGTGGGAGTGGCATGCACAGCCTCCGCCCCTGCCGACGGTCAAGGCCCTGGGCGAGCGCCTGGCCCTGGATTCCGGTACGTTGACGCCGCTGCTCAAGCGCCTGGAACAGTTGCAACTGGTGCAACGCCGACGTTCCGGGCGCGATGAGCGCGAGGTGCACCTGAGCCTGAGCGATACCGGCCTGGTCTTGCGCGAGCAGGTCGCGCCGCTCAAGGCGGCGCTGTTGTGCGAAAGCGGCATCGATCTGGACAGCCTGGGCTCGTTGCGCGAACAGCTCGACCGCCTGTTGCAGCAGCTCAGAGCTTGCTCGTAGTCGGTACCCACAGGTCCAGCAGGGCGATCAGTTCTTCGCGCCTGAAGGGCTTGGCCAGGTAGTCGCTCATGCCGGCGGCCCGGCAGCGCTCGCGCTCCTCGGGCATGGCGTTGGCGGTCAGGGCGATGATCGGCAGGTCCGGCCAGCGCCCGCTGCGGCGAATCTGCCGGCTGGCCTCGTAGCCATCCATGACCGGCATGTTGCAGTCCATCAGGATCAGGTCGAAATCGCTGTGCTCCAACTGATTGAGGGCCTCGGCCCCGTGCACGGCCACGGTCACCGCGCAGCCGAGCTTGCTCAGCATGCCCTTGGCCACCAGTTGGTTCACTGGATTGTCCTCCACCAGCAGAATGTTCGCCCGGCGTATCTGCACCGGCATCTCCAGCTGCGCATCGTTGAGAGTGACCGTTTCGGCCTGCAATGAACGACGCAGGGTCTGGTACAGCGCGTTGCGCGCCAGCGGCCGCGCTTGTTGCTGCAACGGAGCCAGGGCGCTGGCCTCCTCGCTGGGCAGGAAGCTGCCGTAGGCGGTCACTAGCAGGATCGGGGCGCTGATGGCCGGGCGCAGGCCGAACAGGCACTCCGGACAGTCGGTGATCAACAGGTCAGGATTGAGTCCGGCCAGGGAATCCTCGATGTCGCAACGCTGGTAGGTCAGGCCCCAGGCCGGCAACAGGCTCGACAGCAATTCGGACAGGCCGCTGCCGCTATCGGTGATGGCGATGATCTTGCCCGATAACCGCGGCGGCACTGCAGCCGGGGTGTGGCTGGGCAGAGGCAGGTCGGCGCAGAACTGGCTGCCGAAACCTACTTCGGAACTGATGCTCAGGCGGCCGTTCATGGCCTCGCACAGGTTGTAGGTCAGGGCCAGGCCCAGCCCCGTGCCGCCGTACTGGCGGGTGATCCCCGCGCCGGCCTGGGTATAGGGCTGGAAGATCTTCGCCTGGGCTTCCTGGGCGATGCCGATGCCGGTGTCGCAGATTTCGATGCGCACGCCGTCGGCCAGGGTGCTCAGGCGCACATCGACCCGGCCGAAGCGGGTGAACTTGAGGGCGTTGGACAACAGGTTGCTGACGATCTGCCGTACTCGCGTCGGGTCTCCCAGCACCAGCGCCGGAAAGTCCGGGGCGACCAGGCAGGTCAGCTCGACGCTGGCGGCGGCGTTCTGCGACAGCAGGTTGGCGGTGTCTTCCACCAGCACCCCGAGATCGAAGGGGATGCGTTCGAGCTCCAGTTGCCCGGCGTCGAACTTGGACATGTCGAGGATGTCGTTGAGCAGTTCCACCAGCACCTTGCCGGAGTCGTGGGCGATGGACAGCTGCTGACGCTGCTCGGGGTTCAGCGGACTGTCCAGGGACAGGGCGATCATGCCCAGCAGGCCGTTGAGCGGCGTACGGATTTCATGGCTCATGTTGGCCAGGAAGGCCGAGCGGGCCTGGGCCATGTCCAGGGCGGTCCGCCGGGCGGCTTCCAGCTCCTCGTTGGATTGGCTGAGTCTGGCGTTGCTGGCCTTGAGTTCGGTGGTGCGCGCCGAAACGATGTTCTCCAGTTGCCCGAGGTATTCGGTCAGGCGGTTCTCGGCATTGCGTCGCTGCTGGATCTCGGTGGCCATCACCTCGAACTGCTGGTTGGCCACCTTGACCAGGACTCCGACTTCGTCGTTCTCGTGGCCATGGGGAAAGTCCAGCTTGGCCTGCTGCGAACCCCGGGGGTCGCGGCTGCTGAGTTCGCGGATGACCCCCACCAGGGGCTTGGTCAGCATCACGTAGAACAGCCCGAGCAGGATTCCGGTGAGGATCAGGCTGCGGACGAAGCCGTTGAGCAGGGTGACTTCGGCGCGACGCAGGAAGCGGCTGCCGAAGGTATAAGTGTCGACGTCCAGGTGCAGGGTGCCCAGGGACTCCTCCGGCAGGTGGCTGAGGTAGAGGCGATCCTCGAATTGCCGGTCGGCGCCGAACAGGAAGTCGCTGATGGCCCGATAGCGGCTCTGCAACGGCGGACGCTCGACGTTGGCCAGCAGGGTATTGTTGTTGTCGATCAATTGCGCGCGAATGATCGCCGGGGAGCGCAACAGGCCCAGGGTGAGTTCCTGGGCCAGCTCGGCGTCGATGTTGTAGGCGATGCGTGAGGCCGGGTTGTGGCTGATTTCCAGCAGCGAGTGGATTTCACGATTGATGGAGGCGTCTTCGCTGGCATAATCGATACCGATTTGCACCAGACTGAGCGCGGTCCCCAGAATGAAACCCACCACCACGGTGAGCCGGGCCTGTTTATAGGACAGGCGGTTGGTGAACTTGATATCCATGGGGAGTTGAACCACTTTCGTTTCCCTTCGCTGCGCAAGCATAGCTGATCATCTTGGGTTGCCGGCTTGGCCTGGCAGCAGCTGACAGGGCCTTTGGACCCGTTGATCAGGACTGCGTTTCATCTGTGTGCCGCATCATTACCTTGAACGTGCCTGAGGAAAAGTCGTGGATGCTCGATTGAATGCATTTCTTGAACGCGCCGATGCGGTCCTGGCCCGGATCGAACCGCTGCTCCCCACCCCGCGCCAAGCCATCGATTGGAGCCAGTGCCTGGCTGCGCGCTGGCAACGTGAAGGTCGTACCGGCTTCCTGCTGCCCCTGGACGTCAGCCTGGACATGCGCCTGAGCGACCTGATCGGGGTCGACAAGCAGCGCGAGCAGCTGGCCCGCAACACCCAGCAGTTCCTCGACGGCTTGCCGGCCAACCACGCCTTGCTCTGGGGGTCGCGCGGCACCGGCAAATCCTCCCTGGTCCGGGCCCTGCTGGCCGAGCATGCCAAGGGCGGCCTGCGCCTGATCGAGATCGAGCGCGATCACCTGGCCGACCTGCCACGGGTGGTGGAGCAACTGGTCAAGTTGCCCCAGCGTTTCGTGCTGTTCTGCGACGACCTGTCCTTCGAGTCCGGCGAGGGCGACTACCGGGTACTCAAGAGCGTGCTCGACGGCTCCCTGGAGCAGGCTCCGGAGAACGTACTGTTGTACGCCACCTCCAACCGCCGCCACCTGGTGCCGGAGAAGGAAAGCGACAACGAGAACTGGAAGCGCGTCGATGGTGAGCTGCACCCCAGCGAAGCGGTGGAAGACAAGATCGCCCTGTCGGACCGCTTCGGCCTGTGGCTGTCGTTCTATCCCTTCACCCAGGAACACTTCCTCAACGTGGTGGAACACTGGATCGGCGAGCTGGCCCGCAAGGCCGGCCTGAAGTGGCAGCGCGACGAAGCGCTGGACATCCTGGCGGTGCGCTGGGCTACCGGGCGCGGCAACCGCAACGGTCGCTGCGCCTATCAGTTCGCCCGCTATTGGGTGGGCCTGCAACTGCTGGAGCAAAAGGCATGATCGATCTGAAAAACGCCGGACAGGGCCTGGACGGTTATGGGTTGCTGTGTGCCCAGCTCGAATCGCTGCTGGCCGATGAGCGCGACTTCATCGCCAACGCGGCGCAGTTCTCGGCCTTCCTGTTCAGCCAGCTCGACGACCTGAACTGGGCCGGGTTCTACCTCGCCCGTGGCGAGGAACTGGTGCTCGGCCCGTTCCAGGGGCAGATCGCCTGCGTGCGCATTCCTTTCGGCCGGGGTGTCTGCGGCACTGCTGCGGCGACCTTGCAGACCCAGCGCGTAGAGGACGTGCACGCCTTTGCCGGGCATATCGCCTGCGACAGCGCCTCCAACAGCGAATTGGTGGTGCCGCTGGTCAAGGATGGCCGGTTGATCGGCGTACTGGACCTGGACAGCCCGAGCCTGGCGCGCTTCGGCGTCGAGGACCAGGCGGGGATCGAGCGCCTGGCGCAGATCTTCCTGAACGCCAGCGACTGCTGAGTCCTCAGTCGTCCAACCCGGCCTTGCCCAGCAAGGCCGCCTGGTCCACCGCGTCGATCTGCTGCGGCGCCAGGAAACGCTCGGCGTACTGCTGATAGATCTTCTGGCGGATGAACAGCCTGAACAGTTGCGGGTCGATGTGGGCATCGCGGCACATCATGGCCATGATGTTCAGTGCCTCGCTCAAGGTCTTGCCTTTCTTGTACGGACGATCCGCCGCGGTCAGGGCCTCGAAGATATCGGCGATGGCCATCATCCGCGCCGGCAGGCTCATCTGCTCGCGCTTGAGTTGGCGCGGGTAGCCGCTGCCATCCATTTTCTCGTGGTGACCCCCGGCGATCTCCGCGACACCCTGCAAGTGGCTGGGGAAGGGCAGGTGTTCGAGCATGATGATGGTCTGCACTATGTGGTGGTTGATCACGTAGCGCTCTTCGGCTGTCAGGGTGCCTCGGGGAACGCTCAGGTTGTACAGCTCGCCATGGTTGTATTTGTGCAGCGGTACCTGGAGCTTGAATCCCCAGGGGTTGTCGGCGGCGAACAGCTCCGAGCTGTCGCGCTCCAGCAGGTGGTCGGGCCTGTCGGCCAGCAATGGCTCCATGACTGGCAGGCTGGGCGCCGGTGAGCGCTCCAGGCGCTGGCCCTCGGCCCACGAGACCCCCAGGCGATTGTCCAGGGTGCGGCTCCAGGTGCGTTGGGCGATGCGTTGCAAGCGCTGCTGGTCGGCCTCGGCCATGAACTCCGCCCCCAGGTTGCAGCGGGCGACGAAGGCGAACTCCTCATCCAGCTCCTGTAGCCGGGCGTCGCGCTCGCGGGCCTGGAGTGCTTCCTCGTCCCCTTGGGCCAGGGCCTTCCAGTAGTCGATCCAGGCATCGCGCTTGAGTACTTCGAAACGAGTGCGGATTTCATGGATCCGGTCGTTCAGGGTTTCCAGCTTGGTGGCCTTGTCCACCACGTATTCGGGGGTGGTGACCTTGCCGCAGTCGTGCAGCCAGGAGGCTACATGCAGCGCTTCCCATTCATCCTCGCTGGGTCGGTAGTCGGCGAATGCCGGCTCCTGGCTGGCCGCGGCGGCCTCGGCCAGCATCAGGGTCAACGCGGGCACGCGCTGGCAGTGCCCGCCGGTATAGGGACTCTTGGCGTCGATGGCGCCGGCCAGAAGCTGGATGAACGAGTCCAGCAGCTGCTTCTGCTTGTTCTGCAGGCGCTGGCTTTCGATGCACAGCGCGGCGGTGGCCGATACCGCCTGGATGAAAGCGATGCGATCGGGACTGAGCTTGTCCAGGTCCGCCTCGGTGCCGCTGTCCACCAGGAACAGCAGGAGCATGCCCACGGTCTCGTGGTGACGGTTGCGCAGGCGAATCCCCACCAGGTGGGTGCTGGGGCTATCCAGGGCCAGCAGGATAGGTTGCAGGTTCCCGGCCTGCTCGAAGCCCAGGGTGGTGACCACGTTGTCGTGATCCGCCAGCTGGCGCAGCCAGTCCGGGTTGTGCGCGGCGGCCAGGTCCTGGGTGGCGATATCGAACGACGACAGGTCCTGGGGCTGCCCGTCGATGATCAGGCCGTGGGGCTCCAGGCGCGATCCCTTGCTCTCGCAGAGGTAGATCAGGCCGGCCTGGGCCTGGGCGATCTTCACTGTTTCGAACAGCACCCGTTGCAGCAGTGGGTCGAAGCGGGTTTGTGCGGACAGGCTGGCATTGATCTCGAAGAAACTGGCCAGGGTGCTCTTCATCCGCGTCATGGATACGCTCAACTGATCCACTTCCAGCACCGGTGAGCGGCGTGAGGCCGGGTAATGGAAGTCGAAGCTGCGGATGGCATCGGCTTCCTGCACCAGGGTGCGCAACGGGCGTACCAGGATGCGCGAGATCAGCCAGCCCAGGGGCAGGCACAGGAGCAAGGTGGTGAGGGTGATCAGCGCGCCTTGCCAGCGCAGGCGGTAGGCATCGGCCAGCAGTTCGTCCTCGGGCACCAGCAAGTCCAGTTGCAGGCCGCCGGGGCCGCCCTCGGCGATATGGCTGCTGGCAACTATCCAGTCGCGATCCAGGGCCTGCAGGCGACCGTCCTCGGTCCGCCCTTGCAGCAGGGCATCGAGCACCGGGCTCAGGTCGCTGCCCTTGATCAGGCGCGCGGAGCGCTGTTCCAGCAGCAGCTTTTGGCTGTCGGGATAGGCCACGACGTTGCCCAGGTCGTCCAGCAGGGCCACTTCGGTGGTGGGCGTGACTCGATGCTTGGCCAGGGTCGAGGACAGTTGTTCCAGGGTCAGGTCGGCGGCGATCACGGCCATCTTGCCGCTGCTGCGGGCCAGGGTGGTGCCGACATTCAACGTGGAATAGAACACATAGGGGCGGGTGGTGATCTGGTCGGTATCGCCCCGGGCATTGACGAACCAGTCCCGGGTTCGTGGATCGTAGCGTTCGTCGGGATGCTCCAGGCGCTCGAGCAGCACCAGGTTCGCGTCATAGAACAACGATTGCGACTTGACCTGGCCGGTGCTGGCATCGCGTTCGATGCTCCATACCTCGTAGGCGCCGTTGGCCGGCGCCTGGCGCTTGTGCTGGATCTGGGCGTCGCGCAGTGGGCGCACCATGAAAAAGTCGCCATTGGCATAACCCAGGTACAGCGAGGCCAGGTCGGGGTTGTCCAGCAGGGACTGGCTGAATGGCCGGAGCAGTTCCAGCCGCTGCTCCAGCCTGGGGGCCTGGGTCGCCGACCTGGTCGCCAGCAGGCTGAGTACATGACGAATGGGTTCGTAGGTGGATCTCAGGTCGCTGCGTACATCCTGCTCAATGCGCTGGAACAGCTTTTCGCTACTGCCCAGGATGATCCGGGTGGTGGCGTGGTAGTTGTAGATGCCCAGTATCACCCCGGTCATGAGCAGCAACAGGGTGAACATCACACTGATATGAATATGCAGAGGGAAGCGGCGTTGTGCGGGCAAGGGGGTGCTCGGCATTCCAGTTCTCTCCAAAGGCACATCGGGCTTGGCTCAGGATCCAGCATAGTTAAGGCGGGCATTCCTGCCTCGACTGGCCCGGAGTTCGCCGACCTCGACCGCTCCCGGGTAGGGACTGCGTGGACGGTGGGTGCGGCGAAGAAAATAATGGCTTTGTGATATCAATCTGGCAATAAGGGATTGCAAGGGGCAGGCTTCGACCGACCACGATAGTGAAGTGAAGTGAAGTGAAGTGAAGTGAAGTGAAGTGCAGGGCTGGCGGCTGTCAGGCGGCAGGCTGGCGCAGGGATTCGATGTGCTGGTGCAGCGTCTGGCTGAATCGCACCAGGGCCAAGTCGAGGTCGCGCACCCGGGTGTCGAGCGTGTCGATCCCGCTGTCATCCTGGCAGGCCTGCTCCAGGGCCTCGCAGCAGCGGTACAGGGCATTGGCCCCGGCCATCAACGCCGAGCCCTTGACCTTGTGGGCCAGGGCCCGCAGTTCGTCCTGGTTACCGACGGCGATCTGTCCCAGCATCCGCCGATCGTCGTGGCAGCATTGCAGCAGTTCCCTGAGCATGCGTAAGGCGAACGAGGTCTCGCCACGGGTGAGGGCTTGCAGGGCGGTCATATTGAAGCAAGCGGCCCTGGGCAATGGGGCGATCATTGCCAGTTTTCGGCCCAGCAGGTTGATGCCCAGGGGTTTGAACAGGCAATCGTCCATGCCGGCTTCCAGGCATTGTCGGACCGTCTCCTGCTCGTGGCTGGCGCTGTAGCCGATCACGTTGATGGCCGGGCGTTGCGTCCGCGCCTCGTCGCGGCGTATGGCGGTGGTCAGCTGGTAGCCGTTCATCCCAGGCATGTTGCAGTCGACGATCAGCAGGTCGAAGTCCCCGGCCTGCCATAGCCTGTAGGCCTGTGCGCCATCCTCGGCGCAGGTGACCCGGTGTCCCAGGTACTCCAGTTGCCCCTGCAGCAGTACCAGGCTGGCCGGATGATCGTCCGCCAGCAGGATATCCAGCGGTGGGCTGGCGGTCTGGCGTGCCGGTTCCTCTATCGTTGGGGCGGGCGTCTCGCGGCCGGCCAGGGTCAAGCCAACCCGCGCCTCGGTGCCGGGGCCACTGCGCCCGTGCAGGGTCAGGCTGCCGCCCATCTGTTGGCACAGGTGGTGGCTGATGGGCAAGCCCAGCCCGGTGCTATCGCGAGCCGACTGGCCGGCCGTGGTGGATTGGGCGAAGGGTTGCAGCAGCACGCGCTGACGTTGTTCCTCGGCGATGCCGAGCCCGGTATCCAGCACTCGCAGGCATAGCCGGAACTGATCCGGCCGGGTGTCGGCTTGCAAGTGCAGCCTGACCCGGACTTCACCCTGGTGGGTAAACTTGATCGCATTGCTCAGCAGGTTGCTCAGCACCTGCCTGAAACGCAGGGCATCGATCAATACCTGGGGTTCGGGTTCCGGGGCGTTGAACTCCAGGTACAGGCCCAGGTGCTTGCGCCGCGCCAGGACCTGGAACATCTCCATCACCGGGTCGACGCAGTCCCGCAGGTGGACCCAGTCCGGGTTGAGTGACATCTGTCCGGATTCGATCCGGGTGGCGTCCAACAGATCTGCCAGCAGCTCCCGTAGATCCCTGGCGGCGCCCAGCGCCAGCTCCAGGGAGGAGCGATTTGGGTCCAGTGGCTGGCTCCGGCGCAGTACCAGTTCCAGAAGGCCGACCAAGGCATTGAGCGGCGTCCGGATCTCATGACCGATATTGCCCAGGAACCGGCTTTTTTCGCGGCTGGCGGTTTCGGCCTGCTGCTTGCCGGCTTCCAGGTCCGCAGCGGCCTGGAGTGCCGCCTGCAGCGAACGTTGGCTGCGGCGCAACTGCCGGTATAGCCAGACCAGGCTCAGTCCCGCCACCAGGAGCAGGCCCCAGGGGATGGGTCGTTGCAGCACGAGTTCGATCATCGCCATGTTCTGCGAGGTCGCCAGGGTGGCATGGACAGGCTGTTCATATCAGTGCGTGGCGCTTGGCCAGGTCCACCAGGGTGTTCATGGACGTGGTCGCCAGTTTCTGCATGATGCGCTTCTTGTAGGTGCTGACGGTCTTGTTGCTGAGGAACATGCCCACGGCGATCTGCTGGTTGGTCTGGCCCATGGCGAACAGTTGCATGACCATCAGCTCCCGGTCGTTCAACGAATTGAACTGGGCCAGTTCCAGGGTCTGGCCCAGCGCCACCTGGTTGGCCAATAGCGCCTGGCTGGGGAAGTAGTTGTAGCCGTTGCAGATGGCCCTCATGGCACTGAGCAGTTCGCTCAGATCCTGCTGCTTGCAGACGAAACCACTGGCGCCGGCGCGCATGCAGCGATTGGCGAACAGCGTTGCCGACTGGGCGGTCAGGACCAGGGTCCGGAGGGGCTTGGGCATGCTGCTGAAACGTTCCAGGAGTTCCAGGCCATCGAGCTTGGGAATGCAGATGTCGAGGATGATCAGGTCCGGCTCGGACTCGCGGACCATCTGCAGGGCATCGACGCCATTGTCGGTCTCACCGATGACCACATACCCCTCGTGCTCCAGGAGAAAACGGATAGCCAGGCGTATGACGGGATGATCGTCGATGATGAGTACCGAGCGCATACAGGCCTCCTGTCGATGAATGGAAAACCCGAACAGTAGCCCAGCTGTCTTGGAGGCGGCGTGGTGAAAAAGACCGTGGAGCCAATTCGAGAACGGTCCTACAGCGAATAAGGGGAGGTATTACAGGCAGGTGGTAATCAGAGGAAGAGCTTGTCGGGGAAGGGAGCGGCAAAGGCCGCCCCCCTGAGGGGGCGGCCGATGCTTCAAGGGGCTTTCTGGTCGATGCCGGCCTGCAGCAGTTGGCGGTCACTGTGGCCGCCGACACGCAGTGGGCCCAGGTTGAACACCTGGTCCTTCTGGGTGGCGTCATCCTGCTTGCGGGTCAGTTCGTTGCCACTGCCCAGGGCCAGGTTGACCGGCGACTTGGACAGGTTGACCCCGGCGTCGACCCGGTAGTCCGAGCCGGCCAGGGCGGTGCTGGTGACTCGCGAACCGCCGAGGTCGACACGTCCATCGCTGGCGCCAATGCGGGCCCCGGTCAGCCTGGTTTCACCGCTCACCGACAGATTGACACCCTGCCGGCCACTGATGCCCGAGGCCTGCTGCACGCTGTCCTTGGCCTGGTGACTGAGGTTCAGGTTCAAGGTCGGGGTGTAGGAGGTGTTGCCGCTCTTGTCGCCGAACAGCACGTTTTCCGTGGTGTTGGCCACGCTGGCACCCGTGCTGGTCTTCTCGTTGACCGAGTAGCTGTCGCTGGTCCTGGGCCAGAAGCGCTCCTTCAGGCTGGAGAAGCGATTGCCCAGTGCGTCGGCCTTGTCGGCGAGATAGCCCTTGGCCTTGTCCACGCCGTTGCCGATGGCGCCGCGAGGCTCGGGGTTGACGTCGTAGCTGGCGCTGCGGCTGAGCTTTTCGCCCAGGCGTTCCTTGGCATTGCCGGCCTGGCTGACCAGGCTGTCCTTGGCCGAGCCGAGCTTGTCCACGCCCTTGTCGACGGCGTTCTCGAGTTTTTCCCGGTGCTTGCCGAAGCTCTTCTCGGCCTTGGCTTGCAGGTCGTCCTTGAGCGGACCGGCGGGCTTGGCCAGCTTGCTCACCAGGCCAGGCTGGTTCTTCTCCGCGTCGAGCTTGGCGTCGAGGTTGACCTGGGTGGAGCGCACCTGGTCGTGGCGGCTTTCGATGCTCAGGTCTCCACCGATCGCCCCGTCGACCCGCTGGGCGTCGATGTGGGCGCCGGCCAGGTGCACGTTGCCGGCACTGGCGAGCACAACCTGGTCGGCCTTGATCAGGCTGTCATGCTGGGTGCTGTTCTGCCGCCGGTCGACGTCGATCTTGGCCCGGGCGTTGATCCCGTGGGCGTTCTTCGCCGGGCCCTGCTCGGCGTCGGTCGGGATGGTCTGGCTCAGGTTGGCCCCGGCGCCCAGGGTCAGGCCCCAGTTGTTGTGGACCTGGGTGGCTTGTGCCGACTCCTGGTAGATACCGCCCTGGGCGGCATCGAGTACCACCTTGCCGGCGTCGATCCGGGTGCCTTGCAGGTGGATCGCAGAATCGCCGCTAGCACCGCTGGCGAGCGTTACCTGGCCCTGGCTGTAGACCTGGCCGCCACGCTGGTCCTGGTCCTGCTCGGAGACCCGGCCGATGTTGAAGTTGGCGCTCAGGTTGGCGTTCTTGCCGCTGCTCTGTTCGCTGCTGGACTTGCCACCACCGGCGGTGAAGCCACCGCCCAGGTTGCTGCCCTGGCTGGCGTGGGTGTCGGTGGCGGCTTGCAGGTCGAGCTTGCCGCCGGCATTGAGGCTGACATCCCCGGTGGGGCGCGCGGCGTTGCCGATCTTGGTGCCCTGCAGGGTCAGGTTGCCGCCACTTTCCAGCTGCAACTTGCCCTGGCCCTGGATGCTGGCGACTTGCGCCTGGCTGTCCTGTTGGTCCAGGCGCTTGTGGTCCAGCTGGACCCCGGCGCCGACGTTGAGGTTGGTGCCGCTGCTGCCGGGCAGGGTGCCCAGGCTCAGCGAGGCATCGCCACGCAGGCTGGAGTGGCTGCTGTCCTGCTTGTCGTTGGCCTGGTTCAACGCCAGCTCGCCGCCGGCCTTGATCTTCACGTCGCCCTGGCCGCCATTGAACTGGCTGCCTTCGAAACGGCCGTCGCCGGCGACTTTGATCTCCACGCCCTGGCTGCCGGCATAGCTGCCCACCTGGGCCTTCTCGGTGCTGCGGGTGACGGTGCTGCTGCCGCCGGCACCACTGCCACGGATGTTCAGGTCTTCACCGGTGTTGGTGTAGACCCGTACGCCGACCTTGGCGTCCACCGCCTGCTCGCTGCTGCTGTGGGTGTCCTTGGCGGCGCTGGCCACCAGGCTGCCGGCATCGATTTTCAGCGCGCCGTCGGTGGCGCGGTACTGGGTGCCCTGGTCCTGCAATTGGCCGTCGGCCTTGACCTGGACCTGGCCACCGCTCAACTGGCTGGCCACCGCAGTGCTGGCGCTGGTGTCGAGTTGGCGGTTCTGGTGGCTGACATCCACGTCCAGCCCGATGTTGGGCTGTTCCAGGGCGTCGAGCACCCCGGGTTGGTGGAACTTGCGCTGGGCCACGCCCTGGACGGCTTTCTCGATGGGCCGGGCCACGCCCTTGTATTCGACGTTGGCGCCGACATCCACCGCCCAGTTGTTTTCCTGGTGATGGCTGCTTTCGCTGTTGCGCGCGGCACGGTTGTCGATCTGCCCGGCACTGACCTGCAGCTTGTCACCGGCCTTGACCTGGGCGCCCTCGGTGCTCAGGCGGTTGCCGGCGCTGATGGTCAGGTTGCCGCTGGCGGCGATGTTGCTGGTTTGCGCGGTGCTCTTGCTGCTGCTGTCCTGGCTGCTGTTATGGGCCACCTCCACGCCGTTGCCGGCCCGGTCCAGGCCGCCGGTGTAGTAGAAGCCGCCGCCGGTGGTGGTGCTGTTGCTGTGCTTGTCTTGCTTGTCGTGCACCGCCAGCAGCTCGACGTTCTTGCCGCTCAGGCTGGCATCGCCGGCGGTGGCCGCCACTTTGCTGCCCTGGATGCTCACGTCCTCGCCCGCGCTGACCGCCAGGCTGGCGCCGCCGAGGCTGGACGCCTGTTGCCGGGTGCTGTCGCTGCTGTCGTTGCGTTGCTGGTCCTGGTAGCGCACGCCGGCCCGGTACTGGCCGCTGCCGGGGGCGGTCTGCTTGGCGTAGGCATCGAAGCCGCGCTGTTGCGAGCTGCTGCTGGTGTGCTGGGTGTCCTCGGCCGCTGTCACCTTGACCGAGCCCTTGGCGCTGGCGTCCAGCTGGCCCTTGGCGCTGACCTGGGAACCACTGACGACCAGGTCCTTGGCGCTTTGCAGCTTGAGGTTGCTGTCCGAGCGCACTTGGCTGCCGACGGTGGTGCTGGCCTTGTCCTGCTGGCGGCTCTCGTCCTTGGCCACGCCGAAGAACTTGCTGTCCTTGCTATGGCTGTTGGCGTGGGAGGTGTCCTGCACGCCGTCGATGGTCAGCGCACCGTTGTCGCTGATAACGCTGGCCTGGGTGCCGCCCCGGGCCTGGCTGCCGCTGATGCGCACGTTGTCGGCTTGCACGATCAGCTTGCCGTCGGCATTGACCTTGCTGCCCTGGTTCTGGGTCTTGCCCTGGTCGCCGTCGGCGTTCTTGCCGAAGAAGCCACCGCCCACCAGGTCGCCGGAGTAGCGTTGTTCGCTACTGCTGCTGTGGCGGCTGGCGCTGTTGATATCCACGTCTTTGGCGGCCAGGCGGATGTCACCCTGGCTGTGCAGCTCGGCTCCCTCCAGGCGCAGCTTCTGCTTGCTCTGGAGTTGCAGCTGGTTGCCGCTCTTGAGCTGGCTGGTGATGCTGCGTTGCTCGCTGCTGGCGGTGTCCCAGGTTTCCTTCCACAGGTGCTTGCGGTGCTGGCCCTGGTCGCGCTGGGTATGGGTCTCAGTGGCAGCCGTGAGCAGCAGGTCGCCATCGCTGTTGGCGGACAGGCGATGGCCGGCCTCGATGCTGCTGGCCTGGATGCGGGTATTGGCGCCGGACTTCAACTCGGCATCCTGTTGCGCCACCACCTTGTTGCCGTGCTGGCGGCTGTCGCTGCCGGTCTCGGTGCGGTCGTAGGTTTCCCAGGTGATGCCGATGGTGCTGTTGTCCCACTGCTGGCGTTTTTCCTGGAGCTTGCGGCTTTCGATGCTGCTCAGGGTCAGGTTGCGCCCGGCGTCGAGCTTGACGTTGCGTCCGCTGACGTCGGTGGCGGCCAGGTCCAGGTCGCGGCCGCCATGCAGGTCGATATCGCCCTGGCTGCGCAGGTCGGCACGGGTGGCGTCCAGGCTGTTGGCCACGGCCTGGCCACGAATGTCCAGGTCGCCGGCGGAGCTCAGCTTGATGCCATCGCGGCCGTCGATCTGTACCGCGCCAACGCGTACCCCGGCGCCTTCGGCGGTGCTGACGATATTGATCCGCCCGGCGCGCATGGCCCCGAACAGGCTGGCGTCGATGCGTTGTTCCTGGGTATGGCCGGCGGGATCGACCCGGGTTACTTGCCCCTTGGCATCGAGCTGGTTGCGGCCCACGGTCAGGTTCAACTGTTTCTGGGCCGCAAGTTCGCCCTGGCTGTCGATGCGTGGAGCGATCAGATCGATCGAGCCGTTTTCATTACGCAGCCCGCCACTGTGGATATCCAGTTGGCCACGGGCGTCCTGGGTAGTGAAACCTTGCAGCTTGCCGCCCTCGAGTTCCGGGCGCCCCACTACCAGGCTGGCATTGGGGGTGTTGAGGAAGCTGCCACCGTTGACCGAGATGCCGTTGGGGTTGGCCAGCACGAAATCGGCGGCGCTGCCGGCGATTTCCTGGATACCGTTGAGTTGCGAGGCATTGCGGCTGACCACTTCGTTGAGGATCACGCTGGCCGCCTGGCCCTGGAACTGCGGGTTGGCCGCCACCTGGCCAACCAACTGCGAGGATGCCTGGGACAAAGCGTTGTTGAGCACGACGCCCTGCTGGCCGACGTTGTAGTCCAGGAACTGGTTATGGGACAGGCCGCCGGAGTTGGGCGCGACGATGTTGACGATGGGCACGCCGCCCTGGTCTTGCAGGATCGGCACGCCCCCCGGGCCCTCGACCACGGTGATGCCGCTGGCCAGGGCCAGGGGCAGGTGGGAGACCAGCAGCAGGCTGGCAATGGTCCAGCGCAAGGTGCCCTGGGGGGAAAGGTGGAACCTAGTGTTGTCAGGCATGAGAACCTCGTTCTAAGTGGTTGAGCCCGGCGCTTTCTTCGGTGCAACGGCGCGTGGTGCCCAGGTTCATCGATTGGTTCAGGCTAATCGGCGGTTGGTCAGATCTGCAGGCTGATGCGGGCCAGCCAGACCTCCGGCTCCGTGCGCAGCCCCTGCGGGGTGCTGAGGTTGCGCTGGTAGTCGAGGTCGAGCTGGAGTTTTTTCCAGGCCAGGTTCAGGCCCACGCTGGCACCGGCCAGGTGCCGGCTCTGGGCGCCGTGGTCGGCCTTGATCCAGCCGTTGTCCAGGCCCAGGCGTGGGGTGAGCTTCACAGGCAGATCGTTGTCCAGGGGCAGGCGCAGGGTGTTGCGCCATACCGCGCCGATGGCGCCGGAAACACTGTTGAGGCGATAACCACGCACCGCCGAGTCGTCGGTGCCCAAGAGCTGCTCGATGGCTGGCAGCGGGTCCGGGCTGTACTGCGCCGCCAACTGGCTCTGCCACTGCCAGCGCTGGCCGCCCAGCTGGCCGTTGCGCCACTGGCTGAGGCCGGCGCGGTACTTGCGGAACTGCGCCTTGGGCAGGTTGCGTTGCACTTGCTGTGAGTCATCGTCGGCGCCGAACCAGGTCAGGCCCTGGGCGTAGCTGGCATCCAGGTTCCATACCGCGCTGTTGAGCCAGAACAGGTTGAGGCCGGCCTCGGCTACGGTCAGGGTCGGGCTCTGGATCATCAGGTGGGCCTTTTGCAGATAGCTGTCCACATCCTTGTAGGCCAGTTGCAGGTTGGCGCTGAGCTGGTGGCTCTGGCCGCGCCACAGCACCCGGTCGGCGCGCGCGCTGAACATGTCGGTACGGCCACTGTTGTACAGGGTGGTGCGGGCCAGCTTGAGCGGCGCACGGTATTCGGCATGGCTGGCAAACAGGCTGTAGGTCCAGTAGCCGTAGGGCACCGAATAGAACAGGCTGGAACTGCGGCTGTAGCGCGGTCCGTGGTTGAGGGTGTCGCTGTAGTTCAGGTTCAGGGCATCGTTGAGCTGCAACGGGCTGTCGAGGTTGAAGTTGATCGACTGCCGGTCGCGACCGGTGCTGGCACTGCCCAGGTTGTCCAGGCCCAGGCCCAGGCCCCAGCGCGCGGCACTGGTGCGCGAACGCAGGATGATCCGCGAGGCGCCGGGCTGGCTGCCGGGGGCGATATCGGCGGTCAGGTCCAGTGACCGCAGGCGGTTGAGCTGGTCCAGGCCCTGTTCCAGGTCGCGCAGGTTCAGGGGCTTGCCGAGCACTCCTGGGAAGGCTCCGCGCAACGACACCGGCAGGCTCTGGTCGGCCAGTTCGATGGCCTCGACGTAGCCTTCCTCCACCAGGATGTCCAGGCTGTGCCCGGCGGCCGGGGCGCTGGTCAGGTACGGGCGGCTGGCGATGTAGCCGGCCTCGACGTACAGGCGGGTGAGGGCGGCCAGCAGCTGGTTGATCTGGTTGACCCCCATGCACGGCGCCACGTACGGCTTGATGGAGTCGTTGAGGCGGGTCTTGCTGAACAGGCTGACGCCGCCGATGCGGGTGCCGCTCAAGGGCCAGCAGCGGCTATCGCTGGCCGGCTGCTGGGGTATTTCCGGTGTCGTCGGGCTGGCGCTGAAGCTGCCGCGCTGCATCTGCCGCTGGCGCTGCTCCAGTTGCAGTTGCTGCAGGTCACGTTGTTGCTGTTGTTGCAGGCGCAAGGCTTCCTGGCCCGGCTCGTCGGCCAGGGCCGGGCCCAGCTGCGCCATGCCGAACAGCAGTCCCAGGCACCACACGCCGGTGCGGGGGAGGAGGGAGCGGACAGTGTGCGATGAATGGGGCACTTGGCATCCTTACTGTAAAAAGACCAAGTGACGAACAACAGAGAAGCCGGTCAGCGGGCTCAACTAGTGACGTCGCTTTTAGTTCTGCCCTATGAACATGTTGCGCCGTCGATCTCTATATCGGGGGCAAATGTCCAAGTGCTCGAGAGTGACAGTTCCTGAGTGAGTACCGGATGAATCAGTGCAGTTTCAGGTATGACAAAAGGGTTGAGTGAGTTGACCTGGAAACGTTACAGCGCAGAGCAGAATTATTTTTATTCGGGGGCGTTCAGCGGGGAAATTTCCTGTTGAAATCGAGACTATCCGAAACCAAAAAACCTATTTGTATCTAAATTGTAAGTGCATAGAAGGCTAACTAAATTTGCGTCATGTCCTTGATAGGCAAGGCTTGTAGCTGAGATGGCAAAATGCCAAGGGTCGGATATTTGGTTGAGTTGGTGAACAAATGTTTAATTCTGTGAGGGTGGCCGGATATCCACTAGCGGACTAATGAGTGCTTCTCGCTAGTTGGGGATTTGACCTGAGTAGTTGCTCTATTTTTTGTCTGGGTTGGTTAAATTAGTTTCACTAAGGGTTTTCCCTAGCTATCTAGTCCTACTGTTCTTGCCCGGTTCATGGGCATGCTTGGCAAGTATCCGGCTGCTGCCGGTGGATAGTGGTCTAGGGGAATCCCCTAGTTGCTGGCGGGGTTGTCGCGAGGCTATCGCGGCCTGTCTTGAAGACCAGGCCGCGGCAGTGCAGGGGGTCATTGCGGGCTGGAGCGTCCGGTCATTTCCCGGGCCATTTCGCTGGCATAGCTGTCGGTCATGCCGGCGATGAAGTCGATGACCCGCAGGAAGGCCTTGTGCAGGGGCCAGCCTGGGTCCGGGGCGTTGTTACCCAGCAGGTCGAGAATGCGCCGGTTCTTGAACGACGGGGTCTTGCCGCCATGTTGTTCCAGCGCGGCGCCGCAGAAGGAATTGAGGAGGATCTCCAGGGTGGTGTAGGCGCCGATCTCGTGCAGGGTCTTGCGCTTGTCCTGGAAGATCTTGCGTCGAGCCACGTCCTTGGCGTTGAGCACGCAGCGCTTGGCGGGGCCGTGCATATGCTCCACCAGGTCGCCGTGCAGGGTGCCGGCCAGCAGGGCGTCCTGCTGCTCGACGAAGGCCCGGGCGGCGGCGTTGGTCAGGTGCTCGATGGCCTTGCCCCGCAGGATCGCCAGGCGCCGTCGGCGCGAGTCTCCCGGGCCCAGCTGGCGGTAGGTTTCCGGCAGGTCGTCGCCCACCAGGCCCAGGAGCAGGGACTCGACCTCGGCGTACTCCAGCAGGTCCATTTCCAGGCCGTCCTCGAGGTCGATCAGCGCGTAGCAGATGTCGTCCGCGGCTTCCATCAGGTACACCAGGGGGTGTCGGGCCCAGCGCTGCTCTTCCAGTTGCGGCAGGCCCAGCTTGTGGGCGATCTGCTCCAGCAATGGCAGCTCGCTCTGGTAGCAGCCGAACTTGTGTTTCTTGTAACCCAGGGAGTCGGCATGGCGCGCGGTCCAGGGGTACTTCAGGTAAGTGCCGAGGGTGGCATAGGTCAAGCGGGTACCACCGTCGAACTGGTGGTACTCCAACTGCGTCAGGACCCGGAAACCCTGGGCATTGCCCTCGAAATTGAGGAAGTCCTGGCGTTCGGCCTCGCTCATCGCGTCCAGCCAGCCACGTCCGGCCGCCTGCTGGAACCAATGGCGGATGGCGTCCTCGCCGGAGTGGCCGAAGGGCGGGTTGCCGATGTCGTGGGCCAGGCAGGCCGATTGCACCACCATGCCCAGGTCGCTGGGGTCGCACCATTCGGGCAGGGCGCCGCGCAGGGTCTCGCCCACCCGCATGCCCAGGGAACGGCCCACGCAGCTGACTTCCAGGGAATGGGTCAGGCGGGTGTGGATATGGTCGTTGCTGGATACCGGGTGGACCTGGGTCTTGCGGCCCAGGCGGCGGAAGGCGCCGGAGAAGATGATGCGGTCGTGGTCTTTGTGGAAAGGGCTACGGCCCAGTTCTTCCGGGCTGTGTACTGGCTTTCCGAGGCGTTCGCGGTTGAGCAGGGTCTGCCAATCCAAGGCGGGGTCTCTCCGAAGAAAACGTGAAGCGCCCAGCTTCCGGGTTCCCGGCCATGGCTGCAAGGGGGCGCGACGGTAAATGTCCTCGGGGCATTCATCGACGATCTGCTGCTGGCCGGGAGCGACCCCCGGAGTCCGGGAGCCGCTTCGATGGCCGGGCGAGGAGGACGCTGGGGCTGGCGCTTCAGGATTTGCGCGAGGAGCCCTGCAGCACCAGCTTGATCAACGGCAGCAGGCTGGAGCCCAGGCGTACCAGGCGGGGCAGGCTGCTGGTCGCGCCATTGCGGACTCCCTTGCCGGTGAGAAAGCCCAGCAGGGTCACCACCGCCACGCCCCACAGTGGCGCGTGCTTGATCCCAAGGCCTTGCTGCCAGTTCTGCCCCATGCTGCGCATGCGTTGCAGGGGTTGCAGCAGTTGCCGGGTTTCCTGGCGGATCTCCTGGCGGTGCATTTCCATGCGCAGGCGGATCAGGGCCTTGCGCATGTCTCGGCGCGAGGCGTTCTGCGGGATGTCAGGCAACTTCATGGCAACAGGCGCTCCCGGTCATTGGCCAGCTCTTCGAGGGTGGCATGGAAGGGCGAGGACTCATCGAACACCGCTGATTTCAGGCGCAGGCCGCAGAACAGTGCGGCCAGGGCGTAGAACACGCACAGGCCGACGATGCCGGCCAGGCGATAGGTGTCCCAGACCAGGATCAGCACCAGTGCCGACAGCCCCACCAGCAACAGCAGGGCGAATACCAGGGCCAGCCCGGCGAACAGCAGCAGGCTCACGGTGCGGGCCTTCTGCTCCTGCAGTTCGATGCCAAATAGCTCTACGTGGCTGTGCAACAAGCCCAGGACTGCCGCCCCCAGGCGCCGTGAGGAAGCGCTCGGGCCGCTGCCCGATGCGCTGGATTCGTCGAGCACCATATCAGCGCCGCGTCGCCAGGAGGCCAATGAGGAAGCCCACCCCAGCGGCGATTCCCACCGATTGCCAAGGGTTGGCCTGGACGTAGTCTTGCGCGGCGGTGACGGCCGCCTGGCCCCGCTGGCGCAGGGATTCCTCGGTCAGTTGCAGGGTTTCCCGGGCCTTGAGCAGGCTCTCGTGGATCTGCTCGCGCAACTCATCGGCCTGGTCGCCGGCCAGGGTCGCGGTGTGCTCCAGCAGACGCTCGGTGTCGCTGACCAGTGCCTGAAAATCCGCCATCAATACTTCTTGAGCTGTCTTTGCCGTTTTGCTGGCCATGCTGCTGCCTCCTTGGGTGGCTTGTGTGAGCTATGAGTGTGAGCCCCGGATGAAGGTTCACTGAAATTGCCTGGTACAGCTTTTGCTTTGTCCTGGTGCGCAGGCCCCGGGGCCTGCGCCGAAAATGCGCGGGGCTGGCGTGCAAGCCGCGTCAGCCCTGGACGAATCAACCACAACTCCCGGTCATTGTCTTGCCTGCGGTTTCGCGTGCGGCGTGCGGCGCGCCAAAACGGTTCATTGGATGCGCTTGCCGGCGCGCCCGGGAGCCAATTTGGTGCAGGGCGCGTCGACCGCAGGGCAAGCCGACCGCCATTAGCGGATCTGCCCACTCCATGGAAAACCTGCAAAGCGCTGTGGACACCCTGGTCCACGGTTCCAACACGCTGTTCATCCTGATCGGGGCGGTCATGGTCCTGGCCATGCACGCCGGTTTCGCCTTCCTCGAAGTGGGGACGGTCAGGCAGAAGAACCAGGTCAACGCCTTGTCGAAGATCCTCAGCGACTTCGCCGTCTCGACCCTGGCCTATTTCTTTATAGGCTACTGGATCTCCTACGGCGTGAGCTTCCTGCAACCGGCGGCGGTACTCAGTGCCGACCATGGCTATGGCCTGGTGAAGTTCTTCTTCCTCTTGACCTTCGCCGCGGCGATCCCGGCGATTATCTCCGGCGGCATCGCCGAGCGTGCGCGTTTTGTCCCGCAGTTGTGCGCCACGGTGGTGATCGTGGCGTTCGTCTACCCGTTCTTCGAAGGGGTGGTGTGGAACGGCAACCATGGCCTGCAAGCCTGGCTGCAACAACGCTTCGGCGCCGGGTTCCACGATTTTGCCGGTTCGGTGGTGGTGCATGCCATGGGGGGCTGGCTGGCCCTGGCGGCGGTGTTGTTGCTGGGGCCGCGCAATGGGCGCTATCGCGACGGCAAGCTGGTGGCCTTCGCGCCATCGAGCATTCCCTTCCTGGCGCTGGGCTCGTGGATCCTGATCGTCGGCTGGTTCGGCTTCAACGTGATGAGCGCCCAGACCCTGCAGGGCCTGAGCGGGCTGGTGGCGGTGAACTCGCTGATGGCCATGGTCGGCGGCACCGTGGCGGCGCTGATCGTCGGGCGCAACGACCCGGGCTTCCTGCACAACGGGCCGCTGGCGGGGCTGGTGGCGGTCTGTGCCGGTTCGGACCTGATGCATCCGGTGGGGGCGCTGTGCACCGGGGTCATTGCCGGGGCGCTGTTCGTCTGGTGTTTCATCGCCGCCCAGGGCAAATGGAAGATCGACGATGTGCTCGGGGTGTGGCCGCTGCATGGCTTGTGCGGGGTCTGGGGCGCAATCGCCTGCGGGATCTTCGGCCAAGCGGCGCTGGGCGGGTTGGGCGGCGTGAGCCTGGCCAGCCAGTTGCTCGGCACCGGGCTCGGGGTGCTGGTGGCGCTGCTGGGAGGCTTCGCCGTGTATGGCGCGATCAAGGCCACCTGCGGCCTGCGCCTGAGCCAGGAGCAGGAGTACTACGGTGCCGACCTGTCGTTGCACAAGATCGGTGCGGTCAACCAGGAGTGAGCGAGCCGCCATCGCTCCCCGGTTGATCATGGGCCAACCGGGGGCACGGTGCGCCAAGCTCAGCCGCCCAGCAGGCGCGCCTCGCAAGCCTCGATGGCGCTCTGCGGACCGGACAGCAGCACCCGGTCGCCCGCTTGCAGGCGCAGGCCCGGACCCAGCGGCAGGTCGTGGCCCTGGCGTTGCACGGCGCGGATGTCCACTCCCAGGCGATCCAGGGCCAGGGCTTGCAGCGGCTGGTCGCAGGCATGGGCGTCGGCATCCAGGTTCACCGCGTGCATCTGTACGGCAGGTGGTTCGTGGTTGTCCTGGGTATCGCTTTGCCCGCCATGGTAGAAGCCGTGGAGCAGCCGGTAGCGGCTTTGGCGCACTTCATCCACTGTGCGCTGCACCCGCTGCTCGGGCAGGCCCAGCATGATCAGCGCATGGGAGGCGAGCATCAGGCTCGACTCCAGCAGCTCGGGCACCACTTCGTTGGCACCGGCGGCCTTGAGTTCCGCCAGCTGGCTGTCGTCCCGGGTGCGCACCAGGATCGGCACGTTGCCGTCCAGGCGCCGGGCGGCCTTGAGCACGGTCAGGGCGATATCGGTCTTGTCCACGGCGATCACCAGCAGCCGCGCGCGCTCCAGGCCGACCGCCGCCAGCAGGTCGCCGCGCCGACAGTCGCCGTAATGCACGCAGCTTTCCGCCGCCGAAGCCTCCTGGACCCGTACGGGATCGTCGTCCAGGGCGATGTAGCGTAGCTGCTCGTGGCGCAGGAAACGGCCGATGGACTGGCCGACCCGACCGTAGCCGCAGATCAGCACGTGGCCCTGCAACTGCGCGTTCTGGGCGCTGATTTCTTCCAGTTGCGCGGCCTGGTTGGGCTTGCGGTGCAAGCGCGCCGTGAGCACCGGGGCCGCGCGCAGCAGCAACGGCGTCAGCAGCATCGAGCAGAAGGTGGCGGCCAGTAGCAGGCTGCTGATCTCGGGCGGGATCATCTGGCTCAACTGCATCTGGGCCATCAGGGCGAAGCAGAATTCGCCGCCCTGGGCCAGGGCCAAGCCGCTGCGCCAGGCGGTTTCGCCGTCGCTGCCGCGCAGCTTGAGCAGGGCCGCGACCACCGTGCCCTTGATCAGCAGCAGGGCCAGGGTCAGGCCGATGATCAGCAGGCTGTGGTCGATGAACAGCTGCAGGTCGATGAGCATGCCGATGCTGACGAAGAACAACCCCAGCAGGATGTCGCGAAACGGCCGGATATCGGCTTCGATCTGGTGCCGGTAGTGGCTTTCCCCCAGCAGCATGCCGGCCAGGAACGCCCCCAGGGCCGGCGACAGCCCCAAAAGGTGAGTGAGCCAGGCGGTCAGCAGGACGATCACCAGGGCCAGCAGCACGAAAAGTTCGGCGGAGTGGGACGCGGCGACCTCGTGGAACAGGCGTGGCAGCAGCCAGCGACTGGCCAGCAGCAGGCCGACGAACAGCACCACGGTCTTGCCCAGGGTCGTGGGCAGGGCCCAGTACCAGGCCTGGTCGGCGCTGCCGGCGAACACCGGGACCAGGGTCAGCAACAGTACGGCCACCACGTCCTGGAACAGCAGCACACCGATGGCATTCTGGCCGTGGCTGCTGAAGATCTCGCCCAGGCTGGTCAGCTCTTTGCTGACGATGGCGGTGGACGACAGGGCCAGCCCGGTACCGAGCATCAGTGCCGAGCTCAGGGGCATGCCGAATAGGGCCAGGAGCCCGCCCAGCACCAGGCCGGTGCACAGCACTTGCAGGCTACCGAGGCCGAAGACCACGCGGCGCAGGGCGAGCATTTTCGACAGGGAAAACTCCAGCCCCAGGGAGAACAGCAGGAACACCACCCCCAGCTCGGCCAGGTCCGGCAGGTCTTCGCTGTCGTTCACCCAGTCCAGGGCGGTGGGGCCGACCATCAGTCCGACCGACAAGTAACCCAGCACCGGCGGCAGGCTCAGGCGCCGGAACAGCGCAATGACCACCAGCGAGGAGGCGAGAATGATCAGCAGGTTGGCGAACAACGGTTATCTCCGGACAAGGGGGGGGCAGGCAAAGCCTAGGGGCAAAAAGATCGGAAGGATCTCCCGACCGGCAGGAAACCGTGCTGACCCAGGTCATTCTTTCGCCAGAGATGTCCCATCTTCACGAGCCTTCGCTATGCTCAGAAACGTTCGCTGCGAGTGGCTCCCGGCGGCAAGTGGCCGGGTGGCGACGCAGGGCGACGTTCAGGCAGCCTGGTCCATAGGGGCCGTACCAGTGAGGAGCCGGAGAGGTTTATGGAGCGTCTGTATTCACTGCAAGGGTTGCGTGGGGCCGCCGTGCTGGGGGTGGTGCTGTTCCACATGATGTCGGTGGAGATCAAGTATTCCGGGGGGGACATCCTGTTGCCGGTGTACGTGGATTTCTTCCAGCTGGGGGTCGACCTGTTTTTTGTCATCAGTGGTTTCGTGATGGTGATCGTCAGCCGCGGGCGCTTCCAGAAAAGCGTCGAGACCCAGCGCTTCCTGTTCAACCGCTTGTCGCGGATCTATCCCACCTACTGGCTGTATTTCTTCATCACCCTGGCGGTGTACTTGTGGCAGCCGGCGCTGGTGAACAGCTCCCACGGTGGCTCGAACCTGTGGATGTCGTTCCTGCTGCTGCCCAACGACCGGGTGCTGCTGGTGATGGTGGCCTGGTCGCTGCTGTTCGAGTTGTGGTTCTACCTCATGTTCACCCTGCTCCTGTTCTTCAAGGAGCGTTGGCTGCCATGGATCCTGCTGCTATGGGCGCTGGCGCTGGTGGCCTTCAACCTGTTGCAGGACTGGCAGGACTATTCCCCGGCCCTGAAGATCATGCTGCATCCCTATGCCCTGGAATTCATCGTCGGCAGTGCCCTGGCCCTGTTCTTCTACGGACCGCACAGCGCCAGGGTGCCCAGTTGGCTGGCCTGGGGCGCGCTGGTGGCGGTGCTGCTGGTGGGGTTCCCGTTGATCTACAGCTACCGGCTGTTCACCACCGAAGGCTTGCCGAGGATGCTGGCGGTGGGCCTGGCGTTCGGCGCCCTGGTGCTGTCCCTAGCGCTGCTGGAGCGGCGGCAGTTGATCCGGATGCCGGCCTTTCTTACGGCCACCGGCGATATGTCCTACACCATCTATTTGTCGCACCTGTTGGTGCTGGGGGTGATCGGCAGGGCCTGGCAGGTGATCGGAGCCTGGCCCGACAGCCCTGTGGACAACCTGCTGTTCCTGCTGCTGATGATGACGGCGGTGGTCTGTTATGGCTGGGTGGGCTATCAGTTCTACGAGAAGCCGATCCTCGATCGGGCCACGGCCTACTGCAAGCGTCGCTTCAGTTCGGCCGGCAAGCGCAAACACTACGATCCGGTGTAGACCGGGAATCCTCCTGCCTGTTCGGGTAGCCATTCGATGCCGAAAGTTCTCAACGGAAATCTCGACACCCTCAAGGTCCTGCTCGCGGTGATGGTGGTGATGCTGCACTGCAAGCTGCTGGGGGGCAATTACACCTGGGTCGGCTACCTGTTGTGCAACGGCCTGTTCCGGGTGGCGGTGCCGACCTTTTTCATCATCAATGGCTACTACCTGTACCAGGCCCTGGAAGGGGGACATTCCTTCGCCCAGTGGTTCAAGCGTGGGTTGCTGATCTACCTGTTCTGGATGCTGGTCTACAGCCCGCAGTACGTCGATCCGGCGACCATCGCCAGCCTCGGCGGGGTCCTGGGGGTGGTGAAGAAGCTGCTGATCGGCTACTTCCACCTCTGGTACCTGTTGGGAATGCTGGGCGGCGGGCTGATCCTCTGGGTGTTGCGCCGCTGGCGTTCGCCGGCGCTGATCGGCCTGGCCCTGGCGGCGTTCCTGATTGGCCTGTGCCTGCAATACGCGCGGGTCTATTTCGAGCTGCCCAACGCCTTTCTCCAGCACTTCAACCAGAACGACTACACGGCACGCAATTTCCTGTTCATGGGCTTCCCGTTCATGGCCATCGGTTTGCTCTGTGCCCGCCATGAAGTGGCGCAGCGTATCGGCCGGCCGCTGCTGTGGGGCTGGCTGGGGCTGGGCTTGGTGCTGATCCTGGGCGAGGCCGCGGTGAATTTCGCGCTGCGGGCGGACGTCGAGCAGAACTTCGATTTCCTCGCCTCGCTGCTGGTGATCACCCCGGCGTTGTTCCTGCTGCCCCAGGCCTACTTCCGGGCCGGCCACAGCAATTTCCCGGCCAAGCTGTCCTCGGCGGTGTATTACGTGCACCCGTGGTTCGTCTATGGCGCGCTTGCGGCGGGCATGGCCTATGGCAACCTGATGACGATGCTGGTGTTGGTGCTGGCCTTTGCCGTGGCACCGCTGCTGATCCTGGCCAGCCGCCGGGTGCGCTTCATTCTCTAGAGCGGGCGGGTCGACGCTATTTTCATCCAGGGCCTACAATGAGCGCCCGTTCCTCATTACAATGGTCGCCCCCATGCCTCCTGAATGCCAATTGTTCGGCACCCTTGGTTGCCATTTGTGCGAGTTGGCCGAGGCCGAGCTGATGCCGCTGGTGGAGCACGGCCTGATGGTCGAGCTGGTGGACATCGCCGACAGCCAGGAGCTGTTCGAGGCCTATGGCCTGCGTATCCCGGTGTTGCGCCGGGTGGACAACGGCGCCGAGCTGGGCTGGCCGTTCGACGCCGAACAGGTGGTAGCGTTCCTGCGCTGAAACCTGCCGGGGCGTCGTGCAGCTTCCGCCTGTCGCCCTTGCCTGGAATTGATTGGCGATATCCATCGATTCGTTTACTGTATGCATATACAGTCAACGAGGAATCTCGCCATGTCGCTCACTTTCCTGACCGGTATCGAACGTTCGCAACCGTTGCCAACCCGTCTGATGGAGTTGGGCGGCAGCGAGCCTGCCCCTGGCCCCATCGGTAGCGGTTTCTCCCTGGACCGGACCCTGGGCCTGGGGGCCCCTCAGATCCACGGCCTGCTGGTGGACGATGACAATCTCCTGGGGTTCGGCATGTACCCCGGGGATCGCCTGATCGTCGATCGTGCCGCCACCCCCGTGGTGGACCAATACCTGGTGGTGCGTCCCCGCGGCTGTAGCGAGTACTCGCTGCGCCTGCTGGCTCCCGATCCCCGTGGCGGCCTGCTGCTCAAGGCAGCGCGTCCGTCGATCCCTTCCATTGCCCTGGACGACCTGGGCTCGATCGAGATCTGGGGCGTGGTGCTTTGGGTCGTCAGCTACGTTGGGCACAAGCAGCCCTGATGGATGTGGCGCAGGCTTCGAACCTTCAAAGGAATAAATGATGGTCAATGTCGAACAACTGAAAAACAGCGTGAACGGTATGTCTCCCGACGTGCTGCGCGAGGCGGTGCATGAGCTGCGCCTGGATGGTTTGGTCACCGAGGGCAAGACCCCCTTCAACAAGCTGCACTTCAATACCTGTTTCGCCGAGATAGAGGCCCTGTTCCAGCGTGCGGGTTATCACCGCCAGTTGGACGTCGTGGGGTACCAGGGGCTGTTGTATGCCCTTTACGATCCGGCTCGCTGGGAAGCGGTGGACGTCCTGCGCTGGCTCAAGGAGTTCACCGAGGCGGCGGCCCAGGCCAGGCAGTCTTGTGCCTGAAGGCGGGCAAACTCTTCCTAGGCTGTAGGGGATCGCTGTTGGATAATGCCGGCTTGGAACGATCCCTCGAGTTTTTGTATGTCTTGCGTGAGTTTTTCTGCGGCACAGCATCAGGCCAGCACTTTGTACCTGCCGCCAGGTCCTTGGGCGACCGTACTGGATTGCCTGTGCGATCACTTCACGGCCATCAGTCGTGAGCAGTGGCTGGACCGGTTTGCCCGGGGGCGGGTGCTGGATGGACAAGGCCAGCCCATCGGTGTGGAGGCGGCTTATCGTGAAGGTTTGCTGATTCACTATTTTCGCGAGGTGCCGAACGAAAAGGTGATCCCGGTGCAGGAGACGGTGTTGTATGCCGATGAGCACCTGGTGGTAGCGGACAAACCGCATTTCCTGCCGGTGACCCCGGCGGGCGAATACGTCGAGCAGACCCTTCTGCGGCGGTTGATCCGTCGTTTTGACAACCCGCATCTGGTGCCCCTGCATCGTATCGATCGGCACACCGCTGGGTTGGTGCTGTTTTCCGCCAACCCGGGTAGTCGCTCGGCCTACCAGGCGCTGTTTCCCAGCCGGCAGATCGAGAAGCGTTATGAAGCCATTGCCCGGGCCTTGCCCGATCTGGTCTTTCCGCTTTTGCACAAGAGCCGGCTGGTGGACGGCGAACCCTTCTTCCGCATGCAGGAGGCCCCAGGGGTCAGCAACACCGAGACCCTGGTGGATGTCCGGGAAAAGCATGGCGACCTGTGGCGTTACGGGCTGTATCCGGTGACGGGCAAGAAGCACCAGTTACGAGTGCACATGAGCGCTCTGGGCGCGCCGATCTGCAATGATCCGTTCTATCCCCAGGTGCTCAAGGACGCTGAGGACGACCCGGCCAAGCCATTGAAGCTGCTGGCCCAGGGGCTGCGCTTCGTCGATCCGCTGACTGGCCAGGAGCGCGAGTTCGAGAGTGGTATTCGCCTCGATTGGTGATATCGGGGCCGCAAAAACGCTAAAACCCGCACCAGGCGGGTTTTAGCGTTTTCAGGTCGGCAGTCGCCAGGCTTACAGCTCCTTGACGGTACGTACCTGATCCTTGTTGATGCGAGTCCGCTTGCCGTCCAGTTGTTCGAACTCGTAGAAGCCGGAATCACTGTCGAACTTGGGGGTATCCACGGCCTGGATTTCGCGACCATCATTCAGGGTGATCACTGTCGGCGATGCGCAACCGGCGAGAGTGGCCAGGCCCAATGCGAGCATGAAAGTGGCGAGGGTCCGTTGAGTCATTGTATGTCTCCGAAATGAGTACTTATGAGTGCTGGTCTTCAGACGTATACAACGTCTGCAAGTTCCTTGGCCAGGGACATTCTGCCACGTTGGCGGGACGATCGCAGGCGTTCGCTGGTGTGGGTTGCCCAATATGCCTGATTGTTCCCGAATGAACCGACCCACGAGGCATCGCCGGATGCGCGGCAGCGGAGCGGGGGCCTGTGATATAACACCGGCCTGTTTCCCCATCACTGGATCGAGCCTATGAAAGCCAAGGCTGATGTACCTTTTGTCCCGCTGAATATCGCGGTGTTGACCGTCAGCGATACCCGCACCCTGGACACCGATACCTCCGGCCAGCTCTTCGTCGAGCGCCTGGGTACTGCCGGTCACCACCTGGCGGCGCGGGTCCTGCTCAAGGACGACCTGTACAAGATCCGTGCCCAGGTCGCCACCTGGATCGCCGATGACCAGGTACAGGTAGTGCTGATCACCGGTGGTACCGGTTTCACGGGGCGCGATAGCACCCCGGAAGCGGTGGCGTGCTTGCTGGACAAGCAGGTCGATGGTTTTGGCGAGCTGTTCCGGCAGATCTCCGTGGCGGACATCGGCACCTCCACCGTGCAGTCGCGAGCGCTGGCCGGCCTGGCCAATGGCACATTGGTCTGCTGCCTGCCTGGTTCCACCAACGCCGTGCGCACCGGTTGGGATGGCATCCTTGCCGAACAGCTGGACTCGCGGCACCGTCCCTGCAATTTCGTTCCTCACCTGAAACAGGCGGCACCCTGTGAATCCCGTGGCTAAGCCGGGCAAGCTCGGTGCCCTGATGCCTGTGGAGGAGGCGCTGGAGCGCCTGCTGGCGATGGCCGAGGCGACGCCGATCCGCGAGCGCGAGCGTTTGCCATTGGCGGCGACCCAGGGGCGGGTGCTGGCCGAGCCCCTGGTATCCAGCCTGGACCTGCCGCCCTGGCCCAACAGCGCTATGGATGGTTATGCCCTGCGCCTGGAGGATTGGAAGGGCGAGCCCCTGCCGGTCAGCCAGAAGGTCTTCGCCGGCCAGGCCCCGGAGCCGCTGCAACCGGGCACATGCGCGCGGATCTTCACCGGAGCCCCGGTGCCGGCCGGCGCGGACTGTGTCGAGATGCAGGAAAACACCGAGGTCCAGGACGATCAACGAGTGCGTTTCACCGAGCCGCTGAAAGTCGGGCGGAACATCCGTCCCCAGGGCCAGGAAACCACCATCGGTGAGCAGATCCTCGCCGCGGGCACTCGCCTGGGACCTATCGAGCAGGGGCTGGCCGCTTCCCTGGGATGCGCCGAGCTGGACGTGATTCGCCGTGTGCGCGTGGCGGTGCTGTCCACCGGCGACGAACTGCTGGAGCCGGGCCAACTCCTGGGGCCCGGGCAGATCTATAACAGCAACCGGGTCCTGTTGTGCAGCTGGCTGCAGCGCCTGGGCTGCGAAGTGCTGGACGCCGGGATCCTGCCTGACGACCTGGCCGCGACCCGCGAACGCTTGGCAGGGCTCAAGGACGTCGACCTGATCCTTTCCAGCGGCGGTGTCTCGGTAGGGGAGGCGGACTTCCTCGGCCTGGCCCTGCGCGAGGCGGGAGAGCTGGCCTTGTGGAAGCTGGCGATCAAGCCGGGCAAGCCCCTGACCTTCGGGCATTTTCGGGGTGTGCCGGTACTTGGCCTGCCTGGCAACCCGGCATCGACCCTGGTGACCTTCGCCCTGCTGGCTCGTCCCTACCTGTTGCGGCGCCAGGGTGTGCAAAGCGTCCAGCCGTTGCGTTTCCAGGTGGCGGCCGGTTTTGCCTGGCCCCAAGCGGGCAATCGACGTGAGTACTTGCGGGGGCGGCTCGAGGATGGGCGGGCGATCATCTATCGCAACCAGAGTTCAGGGGTCCTGCGTAGCGCGGCGTGGGCCGAAGGCCTGGTGGAGGTGCTCGAAGGGCGGACCCTGGTCGAAGGTGACCAGGTCGCTTTCATTCCCCTGAGCGAGCTGCTGGATTGATCCTCCGTAGCCGGCCCGGTGTTGGGCCGGCTACGGAACGTTCAACGCAGCAGTAACAGCAACAACAGGCCGAAACGGCTGTGAAGACCCCAGGTCACCAGACCCGCCAGCAGGGCTGCGGCCAGTGCCAGTCGACCCAGGCGCTTGAGCAATGACGATAGGCGGGACTGAGGCGGGCGCGGTTCGCGGAATTCCTGGCTTGATGGAGTGGCCAGCCAGGCGTTGTCTTCGATGCGGTTGAGCGTCGAATGCGCTCGTGGATACAACCCCTTGTCATTCATGACCTTGTACTTCCCTGTTTGAGGCATCAGCGCCTGGCGACCACAGTCACTGATCGGTGCTGGAGGGTCAATTCGGGGAATTCTCTTTCTAAAGTCAGAAAAGTTACTGCAGCGGCCCTGGCTGTGGGCGAGCGTTGGGGCCGTCCCAGTAACGGCGGTACATGCCCAGGCGCTTCTTCAAGCCCAGGGGCAGGTAGCGTTCCTGCTGGCTGAGCTTATAGGCGAACAGCTTCAGTGCATTGCGCAGCAACGAGCCTGGCCATTGCAGCAGTCGTCCGAAGCCGAGGAATGCCAGTTCGGATTTGACGTAGCGCAATCCCTCGCCGCCGGCGCCGCCGAAGGCCTGGCGGATCCAGGGCTCCCGCGCATGGAACACGCCGATGTCGAAATAGCGGCGGAACTCTTCCTTGAGGCTGTAGTTGTGGGAGTGTCGGCAACAGGCTGTGCCTTCATAGACGACCTTCCAGCCGGCCAGGAGCATCTTGGCGCCGACGTACATGTCCTCGGACAGGATTACGTGGCTGGGAAAACCGCCCACCTGCATCAGCGCCTCGCGACGATAGGCCGAGAACGAGTTGGACATGAAGGCGGTCTTGATGCCCAGCGCCGGCACGTCGGCCAGGCTCTTCACCTGGGACGTGGGTGGGTAGTTGAACAGGCGCGCATGGGTGGCCAGGGGGCTGGCATCCAGGTGCGGCAGCTGGCGCCCGCACACGGCTCCCACTTGCCCATCGGCGAAGGGCGCGATGATGTTGGCGATGCCCTCGGCATCGGCGAGGTAGGCGTCCTGGGTCATGAACACATAGACGTCGTATTCGGCATTGCGCTCCACCATCAGTTGCCGGGTACCCCCGTGATTGAAGTCGCGGCTGTCGATGCGCAGTACGTTGGGGCAGCGCGACACGGCCATTTCATAAGTGCCGTCGCTGGAGCTGGAGTCGACGATCAGGGTATCGAAGACGGCGCTCTGGATGGCCAGGGAATCCAGCAACCGGGCCAGGTCCCGGCAGCCGTTGTAGGTGGGGATCACACAGGCCACGCGCAGTACCGACATAGATGCCTCCGGTTCAGGTCAGGTTCTGGCGCCAGGGGCGCAACCAGGCGGCGAGCCCCAGCAGCAAAAGCAACCCGCAGGCACTGCTCAGGGCCAGTTGCCAGATGATCGAGGTCAGCGGATGCAGGAACAGCGCCGCCAGCAGCATGCCGCCGATGCCGATCGACCAGTGGCTGCGCCAGGGCAGCAGGCCCAGCAACCGCTGGCGGCGCATCAGCAGCAGGGCGGTGAGCACCACCCCACAGATGGCCGCCAGGGCGATGCCCACCAGCCCCAGGAAGTAGGGAAGCGCGGCCAGCAGCAAGGCATTGAGCAGACTGCCGGCCAGTTCGCAGTTGAGCGGCATGCGGGTATCTCCCGCGGCGTAGGCATAACGCGCCAGCAGGGCGTTCCAGGCACCGAACATCAGTGGCACCGAGAACCAGGCCAGCAGGTTCGGCAAGGGGCTGTCCGCCGCCTGGGAAGGCAACAGCAGATGCACCAGCGCTGCCGCGGCGCCGATCAGCCCTACCACCGCCGGAATGGTCAGCAGGCTGGCGCTGCTCAGGCCCTTGCGCAACAGATCCAGCCGCTGTTCGCCGGAGCTGCCGCTCATCAGGCCCAGCAGCACCTGGTTGAGGCTCATCAGGGCGATCAGCGGCAGGTTGATCAGCTTGCGCGCCAGGTTGATCCAGGTGACCGCACCTTCGCCCAGCAACGAGGCGGCCATGCGTTCCAGCAACGCCAGGCCCTGGCTGGCCAGGTTGCTGCTCAGCAACGGACCGATGCGCTGCAGCAACTCGCGGCCGGCCCCGGGCGCGCCCTGGATGCGCCACGGGCGCCAGCCCTCGCGCAGCAGGCTGGGCAGCAGCACGCTGGGCATCAATACACTGCCCAGGACGCAAGCGGCCGCCAGACCGGTGGGACTGGCGGCATGTTGCAAGCTGGCCAGGTAGAGCACTGGCGGCAGGTTGAACAGCAGTGAGCCCAGACCGGCCAGGACGAACCGCGAACGAGCCTGCAAGGGTACGCAGAACAGGCTGTGGAGAATGAATCCAGGCGCACACCAGGCCAGCCAGTGCAGGCCGCCGCTGGCCAGGGCGTAGCCGTCAGCGGAAAGGCCTGGACCCACCAGGCGTACCCACAGGGGCGCGCCGAGGCTCAGCACGCCGCCCAGCAATAGGCCGCAGAGCAACAGGCGCGGGGCCAGGGCGGCGAGCCAGGCCTGTTGCTGCGTGGTCGAGCGTTGTTGGTACAAAGGCAGGGCCGCGGCGCTGAGCAGACCGGCGGCCAGGGCCATGCGCAGGGCTTCGGGCAGGAACATCGCTACCAGGAAACCGTCGCTCCGGCCGCCCGCCCCCCAGGCGGCCACCAGCAACCACTCCCGGGCGAAGCCGGCAGCCAGGCCGGTCAGGGTGGCCAGGGTCAGCCACAGCGTTGCGCCGAACATGTCGGGCGTTTCAGTGGAACAAAGTGAACAGGCCTTTGCCGCCCACTTTGTAGTTGAGGTTGCGGCAGCGTTCGCCCTTGATCGCCGCATCCGGGCCGCTGACGATGGCATAGGGCGGTATCGGCTTGGACACCACCGATTGGCCACCGACTACCGCGCCCTCGCCGATGTCGGCGCCATAGGACAGCAGCGCGCGGCTGGCGATCCAGGCGTAGTCATGGATATAGATCGGCCCGCCCACTGCCCAGAACTCCGGCTCCTTGAGGTCATGGCCGCCGGCGATGATCAATACGTGGGAAGCGATGGTCACGTGATCGCCGATGATCAAGCCACCCCGGGCATCGAGCTGGCAGTGCCAGGCCACGGTGCTGTCCCGGCCGATGCGCAGGCTGTCGATACCCAGTACCTCGGTGTTGCGCCAGACCGTGGAGCCCTTGCCGATCTTCGCCCCACCCATGCGCAACCAGAGCAGGCGCAGGGTGTGGCTGGGGATCTTGCAGATCAGGATGTTGTACATCTGTTCCCAGGTGCGCAGCATGCGATCGCGCAGGGTCGGCCAGTTGATGCCGTACATGGGGATCAGCGCGCCTTTGACTTCGCGACCCAGCAGGGCATAGAAGCGCCGGGGCAGGGCCGGTTCGATCTTCGATTCGATGTTCAGGTAGCTGATATAGGTGAGGATGTTGCCCTTGAGGGGCTGCTCGAAAATCACCTCGTTTTCCAGCATCCACTGATAGGCCGCTTCCAGTTCCTCGAGGCTTACGCCCATTTTCTGCGCATATTCGGGCAGTGCCTGTTTCAGGTTCTGCGAGTGAAAGAGGCGATGTTTCATGAATGGTTTCCTGAGCTAGGGGATTCTGGAGCATTGCCTGGTGTAGCAGCCTGGGCCTTGAGCCGCAGGCGCCTGGCTTCATGCAGGTTGAGGCCCAGCAGCAGCCAGAACAGGGCGGCCAAGACCTGGGTGAAGCTGAAATAGTGGTCGAACAGGCCGCTGATCAGCGCCGCGCTCAGGCCCGCGCCGCTGCCCAGCCACAGCGCATTGTCCCGGGTCAGGCGGGTTTGCAGGCCAGGGGCGCGGGTTTCCCGCCACCAGCTCCAGATCACCGCGACGAACAGCAGCATGCCCGGCACGCCGATCTTGTAGATGTAGTTCAACCACAGGTTGGAAATCCCCCACAGGCCAGTGCCCGGCACCGGCGGATCGACCTTGAAGCCGATGCCGAAGGGGAACATCGCCATGGCCTCGGGGAAGTGCGTGTACTCGTCGACCCGCACGCTGGTACTGGCGTCGCTGGAAGTGAACAGGGTCAGCAGGCGATCCTGCAGGGGCGGATAGGACATCATCAGCAGGGCGCCCAGGACGAAACCGCCCATGAGCATGCGTCCGGTGTAGGGCACCCGCTGGCGCGCCATCCAGATCAGTACCACCAACAGGCTCAGCAGGGCGCCACGCGAGCCTGAGAGCAACAGGCCGACCGCGCCCAGCAAGGCCACGCCCAGTCCCAGGCGGCGTTCCCAGCCGCTACGGGTCAGGCCGAAGCAGAAGGCCAGCGGCAGGACCAGCGCCATGGCGCCGCCGGTGACGTTGGGGTGCATCCAGGGCGAGCCCATGCGGTTGGCCAGGGCGCTGAGGCTGTCGCCCAGCACGGCGATGCCGCCGTAGCCGAGCCGTTCCAGGATCGGGGTCATGGCGGTGGCGGTGCCGCTCTTGAGGAATACGCTGATCGACAGCAGCAGGAGCATCGATGTCCCCAGCAACAGCCCGCAGACCAGTTGCTCCCGGGCCCGTTGCTCCTGCAAGAGGCGCGGCACCAGGAACAGTGCCGACAGGTTGAGCAGCCAGCGCACCCAGTTCACCGGCCCGTTGCCCACGGCGTCGACCGTCAACTGGCCGATGATGAAGGGCAGGGCGCTGAAGGCCATCAGCGCCAGCAACAGCTTCTCGGTACGCAGCAGGCGGGGCGGGCGCGGCAGGTTGGAGAACAGGTTCTGGGTCAGGACGCTGACCCAGACCAACAGCAGCAGCGCCTCGGAGACCGTGGTACGCAGGCCGATCTGCACCGTCGAATAGGGCAGGAAGGTGGCCAGCACGGCGAACAGCAGCAGCCCGCGCAAAGGCTGGCGGACCACGGTCACGGCCGCGGCGATGGCGACGATCAGCACCAGCACCTTCAAGGGCGGCAGCAGCCAGATCAGCACGCCGAAAACCAGGCTGAAGATCAGCGCCAGCGGCAGGGCGATGGGCATTACTTGAGCTCCTCGAGCAGTTCATCCAGGCGCTGGCGATAAGCGCCTTCGGCATAGCCGGCGGCCCAGGCCTGGAGCGCCGCTGGATCTTCCTTGGGAGAATCGGCCAACTGCACCATCAACTGGCCCAGCGCGGCGCCGTCGGTTGGCGAGAAGCGCGGGCTGCCGGCCGGGGTGATTTCATCCAGGGCCGAGCCCGAGGCCACTGCCACCGGGGTGCCGACGCTCAGCGCCTCGATCACCGGCAAGCCGAACCCCTCGGCATAGGAGGGCTGCCACAGGCGCAGGGCCTGGCGGTAGACGGCGTGCAGTTGGCTGTCGCTGAGGTCGCTGAGGAAATGCAGGCCGTGCAGGGCCCGCAGTTCGCTGGGCAGATGCTCGGGGGCGCCGATCAGCAGCAGCTCCGGGACGCTGGCCGACTGCTGGCGTGCGGCCTGCCAGGCGGAGACGAACCAGGGGATGTTCTTGCGTGGTTCGCGAGTGCCCACTACCAGCCAGTAGCGCTCGGGCAGTTGCAGGTCGCTGATGTCGGCCGGCTCGCCGCTGAAGCCGGCCACCAGGTTGGGCAGGACCCGGACCTTGTCCCGGGCGGCGGGGAACAGCTTGACCAACTCATCGGCGGTGTACTGCGAGGGCGTCCAGATGCGGTCGGCCTGCTTCACCGAATAGCCGATGGAGAGCTTGTCGCTCTGGCGGTAGAAGCGCTCCTTGAGGCGCGAGCCATGGCTGTTGCTCAGGGTCAGCTGGAACAGGTCGTGCAGTTGCAGCACATAGCGCAATCCCTGGGGTTTCTTGCCCAGCGGCAGGCCCATGTTGAAGTTGCAGATGTAGACCTCGACCCCCGCCTCGCGCAGGGCGCCCGGTAGAAAGCCGCCTTCGAAGCGCAGCCGCCCGGGCAGCCGGTGGATGCCTTGCAGCGCCGCTCCCCAGCGCGGGCAGTGCACCCGGCGACGTAGCGGATGATCTTCCGGGGCCACGCCGAACAACTGCAGGCTGACCTGCGGGTTGGCGCGCAGGGCTTGCTCCAGCGCCAGGTTCTGCCGGCCGATCCCGGTATTGCTGTAACCCGCGGCGGGGCGGTAATCCAGGCCTATGCGCATACGGATACTTGTTCCTTGACAGAGGGGAGTTGGTGATAGACCGCTTCGAGCTGGGCGGCAGCGGCGCTCCAGTCATGCCTGGCCAGGACGTAGGCCCGTCCGGCAGTGCCGATGCGGCGCAAGCGCTCGGGATCGGCCAATGCCTGGGCGAGGATCTGCGCCAGGGACGCGGAATCTTCGCTGCCCAGGTAGTGCTCGCCGTTTTCCACCTGCAGGCCCGAGCAGCCCTGGGCCGTGGTGACCACCGGCAAGCCGGCGGCCATGGCCTCGAGGACCTTGAGCTTGGAGCCGCCACCCTGGCGCAGCGGGGCGAAGAACAGCGCCGAGCGTCGTTGCAGGTCGCGCAGGTCCGGAACGAAGCCCTGCCACTCGATGCGCGGGTCGGTCCAGCGCTGGCGGAAGCTGTCCGGCAGCGCATAACCGCAGATGGCGAAGCGGACGTCCGGGTTGACGGCCCACAGCCGCGGCAGGATATCGTCCAGGGCCCATTGCACGGCATCCAGGTTGGGGCTGTATTCGTAGTTGCCGATGAACAACAGGCGCTGGCTGGAAAAGTCCGGCTGCACCGAGGCGTAGTGTCCGCAGTCCACGCCGTTGACCACCACTGGCGCCGGCTTGCCGCTGAGGCGGGCCAGGGTCAGCGCATCCTGCTCGGTCACGGCGACGACCCTGGCCGCCTGTCGGAACACCCGGGTTTCCCAGCGCCGGTAGCGCCACTGGTCATACAGAGTGAAGGGCTTGGACCAGGCTGGCAGGCGGTCGTAGCTGGCGGCTCCGAGCGCCGACTCGACATTGTGTTCGGTGAGGATGAAAGCTTGTTTGCGCTCGCGCAGTGGCTGCTCGAAGGGTTGGAAACTGTAGCTGTGCTCGATCTGCACCACGTCCCAGGGCTCATCCAGCAATTGCCGGAAACGCTGTTGCAGGGGCTCGGCCAGACCGTTGATCGTGGCCAGCATCGGGTACGGCGCGAACAGCACCGCCAGCAGGGTCTCGAGGCTGCGCAGGGGCCGGCGCGGCAGCACGATCAGGCGATCCAGCCAGGGTTCCAGGGCGGCGCGCGAGGCTTCGTCCAAAGGCGTCTTGGATTGCACCAGCAATGTAATGCGGTGCCCACGGGCGGCCAGGGCCCGCAGCAGATGGTATTGCCGGGTCTTGCCGCCGCTGGTGGCGGGCCAGGGCAGGTAGGGCAGGGTCCAGAGAATCTTCATGTTCACCACACCAGGAGTTGCAGGCTGGTTTTCAGCGGTACGTTGATGCCCTGGGCCCCGCTCAAGTCGCTGCGGGTACCGGCCAGAGGATCATGCAACGTGGCGTTGGTCAGTCCAGGAACCTGCAGGCTGGAGCCGCTGGCGCTCCAGAACATCCACACATGGGAGCCATCGGGGCGGGTCCAGGCGATGCTGTAGAGATCGCCCGGGGCATTGGCCAGGGGCGGCGGATCGGCCGGGACCAGGCTGGGCCCGGTGGTCTCGAGGAAATACTTGAGGGCGGTGTAGACCGGCTTGGGGTCGCCGGCCAGGTCCACCAGGCCATAGGCCTGGTCGCGGTTGGTGGCCCGGGAGTCCAGGTCGCTCAGGTTGAACAGGAAGATCCGCTGGTAGTCCATGGCCGCCATCAGGGCCAGGCGCCGCAGGGTGTAGTCGGCCTGGCCGCTGGGGCCGATCATCGCCTGCATCTCGGGGACGCCGGTGGTATAGCTCGACCAGCCCCATTCGGTGGCCCAGACCTGTTGCACGCCCTTGCCGTGCAGGGCGCTGTTGAGGAAGTTGCCCCGGGCCAGGAAATCCTTGGCCGCCGGGTCATCGCCCTCGGGGTATTCGGAGTAGGGATGGTAGGCGGCGATCAGGTTGTCATTGCCCAGGCCCTGGACCAGCAGGTCCTCGAGCATCAGCCCGGGAGTGCTGCGCATCTGGCTGTAGTAGGCCATGCCGGCGGTGGCCACCGGTTTGTCCGGCAGGGCTGTACGGATGGCATTGCTGGTGGTGCCGAGCAACTGGTCGTAGGCGCTGGGATCTTCCTTGGGCAGCCAGACGATGTTCGGCTCGTTCCAGACCTGCCAGGTGTTCACCTGGGGATAGCGCTGGGCGAGCATCTTCATGCGCTGGGCGAAGACGTTGAAATCCTTGGGCGGGTACTGGTCGGAGGGCGGGGCTCCGGCTGGGACGTTGGCGGCGAAGGGCGCCGAACCGACCATGTAGGCGAGGATCTTGTAGTGGCGATCCTTCATGGCGTTCATCGCGCCATCCAGGGTGTCGAGCTGCAGCTGATTTTCCACGGGTTCGATCATCGCCCAGTGGATGGACAGGCGGACCCAGTTCAGGCCCAGGGCGTCGAGCCGGTCCATCTGCTTCTGGTACAGGCTGGGGGCAAAATACTGGAATTGCGCGTTGACCCCGAGGAAGTCCTTCCAGGTCACCGGTCGTGGTCCGCGCAGGGTGTTGTCGGCCAGGGCCGTGCAGGCCAGGGTGGCCAGCAGCACGAGCAGCAGGCCTGATCTACGTGGCATGGACATGGGCAGCTCCTGCGCAGGCATCGGCGAACACTCGGGCGAAGCGTTCGGCAGTTTGGCTCCAGGCCCGGCGCGCGCCGATCATCGCCGCGTGCTCGGCCCAGCGTTCCACCAGCTCCGGGCTGGCGCACAGGTGGCTGATCTCGGCGGCCAGGGCCGCGACATTGCCCTGGGGAAAGATCACGCCATTGCCCTGGGCGACTTCTTCGGCGAACGAACGAGCATCGGAGGTGATGGCCCCGCGACCGCAGGCCACGGCCCAGGACAGCGCTCCGCTGGTGCCGCGCAACTGCCCCAGGACCCTGAGCTTGCTCGATTCGCGGTACGGCAGGACCATCACATGGTGGTCCTGGATGACTCGGGGGATATCACCGGCCGGCAGGTCCAGCTGCCAGTCGATGCTGTCCTGCAGGTTCAGGCGCTGGATATGCTGGCGTAGCTGGTTCAGGTAGCTGCCGGCAGTGCCGAAGGCCATTTCCGGTTCGCTGCCTCCGGCCAGGGTCAAGCGCAGGCGCTGGCGCAGCTCCGGTTGCTGGGCGAAGACCATGGCCAGGGCATCCAGCAGGTCTTCGATGCCCTTGCCGCGATAGATGAAACCGAAGTACAGCAACCTAAGTGGCATCAGCGGCGGCAGCGGCCGGGCGGGGATCGCCAGGTTGCCATGGGGGATCACCACCATCTGCTCGGCCCGCAGGCCCATGCGCTGGCGCAGGCACTCGCCGCCGGCACGGGTCAGGGTGATCAGCCGGTTCAGGCGGCGGGCCAGCTGTTTTTCCTCGTACAGGCAGATCGGGTCGGCCAGCACCGTAGCCAGCTGTGGCAGCGGCGAGGGCAATCGAGCGGCCAGCGACAACGGCCAGGGCAGGGCGGCCCGGCGCCACACCAGGCGCTCGGGGTCATGCACGGTGGCGCTCAGGGGCAGGCTGGGGAAGCGTTGGCGCAAGGCCCTCAAGGCATGGAACTCGGCCAATCGGCCGCCGCCGAGCTCGGCGTGCACCAGGTCGATATCCTGCCAGTCGGCCTGGGCCACGCGCTCGATGGCACGCTGCGGGTCGTTGCCCAGGCCTTGTAGCGGGGTGCTGATCCGTATCCCTCGCTCGTGCAGGGCCGTGCGCAAATGCGCGGCGTAGTCGGCGATGCCGTTCTGCTCGGGAGGCATGGGGGCCAGCACGGCGATGTGCATCAGTGTGGGCTCCTGATCCGCGCCATGAAACTGAGCACGCTTTCCGGAATACCGAAGCGCCGGCGGTTGAGAATGATGCCATCGACCCGCTTGAAGGCGGTGTTGAGGATCGCCAGGGCGTTTTGCAGGATTGGCACGGTGGTGGTCTCGGCCTCGATGATCAAGGCGATCAGGTCGGCTTCGCGCAGGCTGACGAAGGCCTCCTGGTTGGAGAAGAAGCCCGAGGCCTCCAGCAGCACGATTTCACCGGGTTGCGCAGTGGAGGCGCCATTGACTCGCACGCTATGCCCACGCTCTTGCAACAGGTCGCGCAGGTGGCCGGTCACGAAGCTCACCCCTTCGCCATGGCGGGCCGAAGTCAGGCCGATCACCAGCCCTCGCTCGGCCACCTGTTTCAACGGCAGCACGCCATACAACCGGTACAGGCTGGCGGTGAAGGCGCTGTTGCGCTGCGGCAGGTGGCTGTCCAGGTCCTGCAGGCTGCTCCAGACCTTGACGCCGAAACGTTCCTCCAACTGGTCGGCATCGTGGATGCGCTGGTCCAGCAGGTAGAAGAAGTACAGGGCCAGCAGGCCCACCGCCAGGCTCAGGGGGATGGCGGCCAGCAGCATGGTCAGGCTCTTGGGGAAGATCCGGCTGGGCTGGAAGGTGGCGTCCTCGATGACCGCGATGTTGCTGATCTGGCTCTGGTCCAGCTCGCGGTCGATCCGGGCTTTCTCGGTGCTGTCGCTGTACAGGGCGAAGCTTTTCTCGGCGGCGCTGAGCTCGCGCTGCAAACGGGCCAGCTCAGGTTCCAGGTCCAGGGCATGGCGCCGGTCCTGTTCCAGCTTGAGCAGCTGGCTTTCCTGTTGGGCGGCCTGGGTTTTCAGGCGGCTGAGGCTGGCTTGCTGGTCGGCGAAGCTGTTCTGCAGGCGGGTGTAGACCGGGTTCGGCGCCAGGTTCTCGCTGCGCTGGACCGTGGCGTTTTCCGCCCGTAGCAGGGCCTGCAGGTTGGCGATCGCCGCATCCATGGCCCGGACCGGCGGGGCGCCTTCCTTGAAAGTACGGAGCATCTCCTGGCGCTCGATCTGCTTGGCGTTGATCCGCTGTTGCAGGTCTTGGCGGTCGGGGTTGAGGCTCATCTGGCGCCCGATGCTGATTTCTTTCTTCATGCTGTTGAGCTGCTGCTGGATGGTGTCCAGGCCGCTCTTGGTGGAGGCCACCGCACGGGTGGTATTGAGATGCTCGCCGCGCAAGTTGTTGAGGTTGCGCGAGATGTCGTTCAGGCGCTCTTCGATGCTCACCGCGCCCAGCTGGTTGAGGTAGTCGGCGATCTGTTTCTTGTAGCCGAGGATGCGCTGGTTGGTGCTGGTGCTCTCGGTTTCATAGAAGGCGTACAGGCTCTTGCGCCCCAGGGTCTGCGCGCGTTCCTGCTGGTACTGCTCGATCCAGCTCTTGACCACGGTCTGCGCCACTTGCGGATCGTTCCAGATGAAGCTCACTTCCATCACCGAAGAGCCGGCGGCGTGGGTCACGCTGAAGTTCTTCAGCATGCGCTCGGTCAGGCGTTCGACCGGGGTTTGCTTCTCCACCAGGCCCACCAGTTGCAGCAGCCCGCGAAACAGGTCGGCGATACCTTCGACGGCGCCCTTGAGGGCGTTCTTGATGGTGCCCAGTACGCCGCCGGGCTGGGGCTGGCGCGACAGGTCGTCGAGGTACTGCTGCGCCACCTTGCGGGCGATGGGCGCGCCGGTGAGGATGCGTTCCTCGTCGAGGATCGGATCACGCTGGGCGCTGGGGATCACCACCGCCTGGCGGTCGGAAATCTCGATGGGCAGGGTGCTGGTATCGCGGCCTGGCTTGACCAGCAGCAGGGCGGTGGACTCGAAGCGGTTGGGCAGCAGGAAGGCGCCCAGCACGATGATGATGAACGTCACCAGGACGGTGATCTTGACCTCGCGCTTGAAGATGAAGAACAGCCGCAGCAAATCGCGAAAGGAACGGATATTGATCATGTGTGCAGTCCTTGGCGATCAATTGGATTGGCGGTTGATTTCGTAGCTGGCCGAGACACCGATCGACTTGGTGAACGGGATCAGCTGGTTGAGGTACACATCCACCCATTCGATGCCGTTGCCGACGCTGGACTTGGGCACGAACACCACGTCGCCGCGCTGCAGCAGTACCGGTGCCGCCCCGGCGTTCCCGGCGATCATGAACTTGCGGTAGTCGAAGAAGTAAGTCTTGTAGCGCCCGTCCTCGCCTTCGCGCAGCAGGGCGATGTTGCGGCTGTCGCCCACCGACAGCAGCCCCCCGGCACCGACGATGGCCTGTTCCAGGGTGGTGGTGACGGTCACTGGCAGGGACGCCGGGTTGCGCACCGACCCGCCGACGAACACCGTGTTGCCCGGCGCCTGGTTGATGTTCACGGTCAGCGCGGAGTCCTGGTAGATGTTCTTCAGCTTGCTTTCCAGGACCTGGGTCAACTGCTCGGGGGTCAGCCCCGCCGCCTTGACCTGGCCGGCATAGGGATAGGAGAAGGTGCCGTCGTTGAGCACGGTGAACAACGTCAGCTCGTAGATCGAGTTGGCGGTGAAGGCCGAGATCGACGGCGCCTCGCCGGTATTGCGGACGATGCGCAGGGTATCTCCCGGACGGATGCGCTGCGGCGGCAGCGGCTTGCCAGCCAGGGCCTCGCCGGCCCGGTGGCCTTGCTCGAGGTCCTGTCCGGGAGGCAGTTCAACTTTCGCCGGTATGGAACAGGCGCACAGCATGAGAACACTGGAAATCAGCAGCAGTCTTTTCATCGGGCGGTCTTCCTGGCGTCGTGCATAGTCACAATTCCCTGTCGGGCCAGATTCGGCGGTAGAACGCGGTTTCAGGTCTTGGCAGGCTCGGCGGGAACCCGTCCATAAATATCGTTGAAGCGCACGATGTCGTCTTCGCCGAGGTATTCCCCGCTCTGCACCTCGATCATCACCAGGTCGATCACCCCGGGATTGACCAGACGGTGGGTACGACCGGGCTTGATGAAGGTCGATTCGTTGGTGTTGAGCAGGAATTCGTCCTCGCCATTGGTCACCCGGGCCATGCCGCTGACGACGATCCAGTGCTCGCTGCGATGGTGGTGCATCTGCAGCGACAACGAGGCGTCAGGCTTGACCATGATGCGCTTGATCTTGAAGCGTGGCCCTTCCTCGAGCACGGTATAGGTGCCCCAGGGCCGGGTCACGGTACGGTGCAGCTTGTAGGCGTCGTGGCCCAGGCGCTTGAGTTCCTGGGCGATCAGCTTGACGTCCTGGCTGCGCTTGCCGTCGGCCACCAGCAGGGCGTCGGGCGTGTCGATGATGATCAGGTTGTCCAGGCCGACCCCGCCCACCAGGCGCTTGCGCGAGTCGATGTAGCAGTTGCTCACGTCATGCAGCACGGTCTGGCCGCTGCACTGGTTGCCGTGTTCGTCGGCGGGGGTCAGTTCCCGCACCGCCTGCCACGAGCCGATATCGCTCCAGCCGAGCTGGCAGGGCACCACGGCGACTTTCTTCGAGCGCTCCATGACGGCGTAGTCGATGGAGATATCCGCGGCCTGGGCGAAGCTGTCGCCGTCCAGTTCCACTTGCAGTTCGTGCTTGCCCTCCTTGCGGTGGCTCAGCTCCAGGCAGCGTTCCACGGCGCTGACCACGTCGGGTACGAACTCCCGCAGCTCCTGGAGGATCGCATCGGCGCGCATGCAGAACATGCCGCCGTTCCACAGGTGCAGGCCGCCGTCGACATAACGCTGGGCCGTGGCGGCGTCGGGTTTCTCGATGAAGCGGCTGACCTGGAAGCTGTCATGGTTCAGGCCCTGGCCTTTCTCGATGTAGCCGAAGCCGGTTTCGGCATGGGTCGGCACTATGCCGAAGGTCACCAGCCAGCCTTGTTCGGCCAGTTGCCGGGCCCGGCTCACGGCGGCGGCGAACGCGGACAGGTCCTTGATCAGGTGATCGGCCGGCAGCACCAGCAACTGCGCGTCCTCGCCGTACAGGCGGCTGACGTGCAGGGCCGCGGCGGCGATGGCAGGCGCGGTGTTGCGGCCGAAGGGTTCGAGGATGAAGTCCAGGTCGACCCGCTTCTTGTTCAGCAGGCGGTAGTCATCCAGGGTACGGAAGAACACGTCGCGGTTGGTCACCGTCAGCAGGCGGCCGACGTCGTCCAGGGCCGTCGCGCGCTCGAAGGTCTTCTGCAGCAGGCTTTCGCCATCGGGCAGGCGCATGAAGGGTTTGGGCATTGCCTCGCGGGATACCGGCCACAGACGGGTGCCGGCACCGCCAGCGATGATGCAGGGAATGAGTGTGCTCATTCAGAAGGCCTCGCGGGTCATGATCACGGAGGGAACGGTGCGGAACAGGATGTACAGATCGAACCAGACCGACCAGTTTTCGATGTATTCCAGGTCGAATTCGACACGTTTCTCGATTTTCTCCAGGGTATCGGTTTCGCCCCGGTAGCCATTGATTTGCGCCAGCCCGGTGATTCCCGGCTTGACCCGGTGGCGCGAAGTGTATTCCTTGACCGCCTCTTCGAAGAGGATGCCGGCGGCCTTGGTGGCGGTGGCATGGGGGCGTGGGCCGACCATGGACATGCTGCCGCCGAACACGTTGAACAACTGCGGCAGTTCGTCGAGGCTGGTCTTGCGGATGAAGCGCCCGACCCGAGTGATGCGTGGATCGCCACGGGTGGTCTGCTTTTCGGCATTGGCATCGCTCATGTGCTGGTGCATGGAGCGGAACTTGTAGACCTGGATCAGACGGTTGTTGTAGCCGTAGCGCTTCTGCTTGAACAGCACCGGGCCCCTGGAGTCGAGCTTGATGGCCAGGGCCACCAGCAGCATCACCGGGGACAGCAGCACCAGGGCGATGCTCGAGAGGACCATGTCCTCCAGGCGCTTGAAGAACGGCGACCACCCCCGCAGCGGTACTTCGGAGGCGTTGAACATCGGCAGGTTGGCGACTTCGGTGATGCGGTTGTGCGCATGCCGGAAGGCCACCATGTCCGGCACCAGCAACACGTTCACCGGTAGCCTGCGCAGTTCGCGGATCACGTAGGCCATGCGGTTCTCCGCCGACCAGGGCAGGGCCACCAGCACCTGGGTGACCTTTTCCTCGCGGATCAGGCGTTCCAGATCGCTGGAGTTGCCCAGCAACGGCAGATTGCACAACACCTTGGGCAGGCGACCGATGCGATCATCGATGAAACCGGTGACCCCGGAGCGGATGTCCTGGTGCTGGGCCAGGTATTCGGCCAGGCGCTGGCCGTTCTCTGTGGCGCCCAGGATCACCGCGTTCTGCAGGAAGACGCCGCGTTGCATCAGTTGCTGGAACAGGGTCAGGAGGATCAGGCGCTCGATGCCGAACAGCACGAAACTGCCAAAGAACCAGGCCAGCAGACCGCGATTGTCGACGGCGTTGAACATCTGCATCGAGTGATGCATGAACAACAGTACGCAAAAGGAGGCCGACCAGGCGAACAGGGTCAGTTGGAAACGCAGCAAGTTGCTGAAGATGGATTCGGCGTAGACCCCCAGGGCCTGGAAGATCAGCACGCTGATGACGCCGAAGAACACCAGGATGGTCAGGTCGCTCTTCAGGGTGTTGGGCAGGTCGTTCGCCAGCAGGAGCAGCAAGAGTCCTGGAAGGATCGCGGTCATGCCGTGGACTACGCGGATACCGAACAGGAAGTACTCGACCATGCTGGGGCGAGTCAGTAACAGGCTGTCTACAGGTTGCAACCGCATAAGATCAATTCCCTCGACCCAAGGCACACCGGTTGACTGGAAGAACCGGCCACATCTTCGAGCATTCACTTCGCATCCCAGGAGCCCTGCTCGAGGTGCTCCACGCCACTGCCGGCCTGGTCGCGTTTCACCGGGGGGCAGGCGCTATCCATGGCGGGGCGGAGCTCCCGATGCCGATCGACCCGTTGTCGAGCCTGCTCATCCAGATGACTTGGCTGAGTAAAGCTCATGAAACAGAAGCTTGCGAATTGAAAACAGCCAAGCGATGAAAGATCTTTTTTTGCGTGCCCTTTATCTCCCTTGCAGCCTGATAAAAGGCGTGCGAAGCCTGTTGCCGGCAAAAAATAATGATGGGCGACAGATCTTTTCCTCGACGGCCAGGGTCCACATTTTCCGCAGCTATTGAACACGGGAGGCATGACCAATGAGTGAACACAAGGCGTTGTTGATCCTGCACGGCAAGCAGGCACTCAACGAAGAGCTGCGGGCTGCGGTCCAGGCCAGGCGTGCGGCGGGCTGGGAGTTGGCGGTGCGCCTGACGTGGGAGGCTGGGGATGCCCAGCGCCTGGTGGGGGAGGCGCTGGACGCCGGTTACCGGCAACTGATCGCCGGTGGTGGCGATGGGACGTTGCGCGATGTCGCCCAGGCCTTGGCCGAAGCCTCGCAGCCGGCCAGCCTGGTGCTGCTGCCTCTGGGAACGGCCAATGATTTCGCGCGGGCGGCCGGCGTGCCACTGGATCCAGCGGCGGCCCTGGACTTGCTGGATGTTCCAGCCCGCCCGGTGGATCTGGGGGTGGTCGGCGGGCAGGTTTTCCTGAACATGGCCACCGGCGGTTTCGGCAGCCAGGTCACGGCCAATACCTCGGAGGACCTGAAGAAGGTCCTGGGCGGCGTCGCCTACCTGTTCACCGGGCTGTCACGGTTTGCCGAGTTGAGCGCCGCCTATGGCGAGTTGCAAGGGCCGGATTTCCATTGGCATGGTGAACTGCTGGCCCTGGGCATCGGCAACGGTCGCCAGGCGGGCGGCGGCCATGAACTCTGTCCCCAGGCGCTGGCCGATGACGGTCTGCTCGACGTCAGTATCCTGCCGGCGCCCCAGGAGCTGGTGGGCACCCTGAAGAACCTGCTGGCCGGGGGGATGGCGATCGACAAGCTGTTCGTTCGCACCCGCCTGCCCTGGGTCGAGATAAAGGCCTCGCGGGGGCTGGATATCAACCTCGACGGCGAGCCCCTGCAAGGCGACCGGCTGCGCTTCGAAGTCTGGCCCGCGGCCTTGCAGGTGCATCTGCCTGCCGATTCACCGCTGTTGGGCGGCGCTGGTTGACTCAGTCGTCGAGGCTGATGATGCGCTCGCGTACGGCGAACAGCACCAGCCCTGCGACGTCGAAGATCTGCAGGCGCTTCATGATCTGGGAGCGATGGGTTTCCACGGTCTTGATGCTCAGGCCTAACCCCTGGGCGATTTCCCGGGTGGACTTGCCGCGCACGATCAGGCGCAGGATCTCCAACTGGCGGGCTGTCAGGTTGTGGTTGTCCCTCGGCGGCGGCTGGGACTTCTGGTTGCGGGTCAAGGCCTGGGTGATGACGGTATGGGCGATAGCCGGGCTCAGGTAGCGCTCGTCGTTGCGCAGCGCTTCGAGGGCGTGTTCCAGTTCAGTGGCAGAGGTGTCCTTGAGCAGGTAGCCGTGGGCTCCGGACTCCAGCGCCTGCATGATCAGCGTCGGGTCGGTGTGCATCGACAAGATCAACACCTTGCTGTGCGGGTGGGTGGCCTTTAGCTGTCGCAGGGCCTCCAGGCCGCCGGTGTGCTTCATCGACAGGTCCAGGAGGACGATGTGCGGTCGCAGTTTCTCGACCATTTCCAACAGGTGTGCACCATCGTCGGCCTCACCGATCACGGCATATCCAGGGATATCCATGACCAGGGCACGCACGCCAGCCCTGATGAGCGAGTGGTCATCCACCAAAAGTAAATTACAGGTCAATGTAGAACCTTATTCGTGCTGGCCCGTTCCAGGGTGCGAGGGGCCCAGGGAAAGAGTGCTTCGATCTGGGTGCCCTGGTCGGTCTCGCTGGTGACCTTGAGGAACCCGCCCAGTTGGTTGATTCGTTCTTGCATCCCGGCCATGCCACGTTGGCCCTGGGCGCCGGGGTTGGCGGCAGGGGAAAACCCCTGGCCGTCATCGCTGATGAACAACGACAGGCCTTCGGGCAGGCGTTGCAGGCGCACCAGCAGGTTGTGCGCCCGGGCATGCCTAAGGGTATTGGTCACCGCTTCCTGGGTGATACGGAATGCCGCGACGGCCATTTCTTCCGGGATACCCGACAAGCGTTGGTGGCATTCCAGGCTCCAGTGCACCGAGGTGTTTTCCAGGGTCTTGAGCAGGTGGGCGCGCAGGCTCGCCTCCAGGCCCAGGCTGGTCAATTGCCGAGGGTTGAGGATGGCGGAAACGTCGCGGACCTTGGTCAGGGTCTCTTCCAGGGTGGTGCCGAGCAGGGCGAAATGCTCCTGCAGGTCTTCCGGTTGGCGACGCTTGAGCCAGTCGGCCTGAAGCTTGGCGGCCGTCAACAACTGGCCGATATCATCGTGCAATTCACGGCTGAGCCGGTGACGTTCGTTTTCCTTGACCTGCAGCAGGCGTTCGGCGAGTTCCTGGGGCTGGAAGCGGATGGACTTGCGCGAGTAGCCGTACTGCCCCCAGACGCAGGCCAGCGCCGCCATGTTGAGGAACACCAGGATCAGCGGCAGGGAATCCCCGAGGCAATAGACTAGTACGGTGCCCGCTGCCGAGCCAGAGCACAGCAACAGGCTGAGCCAGCGCAGGTGATCATGGGAGGGCGGCCAGGAGAAAAGTGACTTGAGACTGGCGTACATGACGGATGGAGCCAATGAATGTTCGCTGCGAAGAGCTTGGTCAGGAATGGATGGCCAGGCTTGTTTGAGAAACGGTGCTATTTGAATATCCGCTTGCAATCAACTCTGCCCGTATCTCTGCTATAGGCTCGATAGTGGTTGTCGACATTGGAGTCAATAGGCCATTAAGTCTGTCCATTAATGCGCCGCATAATACCACCGAAGATACTGCTGGTCGCGCCAAAGTGCCTGGGCATATATGTCCCGAAGGTCAGGAAAGCCATGGCCGATCACTTCTGTCCCGGGTTGCCGGGGGGATATTGCGAGCAATGAATCCGGGATAATCCGCTGCTGCGCGTACACGCAAGTCCCCGGGACAATCAATGCCGGGTTGGACGCAAGTTGAAATTGTTTTAGTAGCTTATGTCGTTCTTGGGTATGTGCTGTTCAATAACGACAGGCAATTGGATAGTTAGCCGCCTACTTATTTATCTTGTGCAGCTTGGCCATCGTCGTTCGATGTTCTCTATCCGGCACCTGGTGGTTAGTGCAACTTCAGTGCCGGCAAGATGGGTGCGAGCAGGTGCAGTTCTGCGATACCTGGTCGGCCAGTTCCTCGATCAGCATCAGTTGTTCGCTGTCATCCATGTTGAGCTGGCCATCGCGCGGGTCGATCAGTTCCAGTTGCCAGGCCATCAGCGTCAGGCAGCTCTTGAGTGCCTCGAGGATCTGGTCGTTGAGGTCCAGCGGATGCTGGGGCCGCTTGAGCAGACCATGGATGTGCTGGGAAAACTCCGAGAGTGGGCTGATGGCATGATGTGCCGCGCACTGTGCCAGGCGTTGCAGGGTCACGAGCAGGCAATTGATGGCTTCTTCATCGTTCCTGATCAAGTGCAGGTGGCTCAGGCAGTCTTCCGATTTGGCCAGTAGGGTCTGGGCTTCAAGCAGGAATTCGGGCAGGGGCGTGGTGCACTCATGGCCGTCCTTTAGCATGCTTATCTCCATGACTTCGTTTCCGATGGCGGGATAGGGCGTAGGCTGAACGGTTTCAATTTGGCAGGCGTTTTGGGAGTTTGAATATTAGTCAAGTCTGGCGTTTTTTCAGCAGTCGCAACCGGGCGCGATGAAGGACTTTCATCGTGTGCCGCTGGCAGCCGGATACCGTTCACAGCAAAGCGGCGCCTGGCCGCTGGGGTTCTGTGAGCAGGGGCATTTCGGCTTGAAAGGGGGCCGGGCCACCCTTTTGCGATCAAAAACAAAAGCCTGACTCCATTCATGCAATGAGAATGGCGTCACATTAATGGCTATTGGATATTGCGAATATCAGGCTGGTCCTGATTGTTGATAGGGGAATCCCTTAGGCAGGGGAACCTTCCGTCGAGATAGAGGTCTCGGCGGCGCAGCAGCAGTGCTGCTGAATTGACCGCCGCAGTAAAGCATGATGTTAATGTGACATCAATGGCTTTGTGTGGCAATTTGCACACGGGTCAAGATACGGCGTACCTGGCCGATATCTGTATTTAGTGAATTCATCAGTACAGCCCAGGAGTCATTAATGGCCGGCATTCTCGACACGGTAGATCAACGCACGCAACTGGTGGGTGAGAATCGACTGGAAATCCTCATGTTCCGCCTGGCCGGTCGACAGCTGTTCGCGATCAACGTCTTCAAGGTCCAGGAAGTCCTGCAACTGCCGAAACTGACCCTGATGCCCCAGCGCCATCCATTCGTCTGCGGCGTGGTCAACCTGCGGGGCCAGACCCTGCCGGTGATCGACCTGTCCCAGGCCATCGGCATGCGTCCGCTGGTACCCGGGCCCAACAGCACCATCATCGTCACCGAGTACAACCGCTCGGTGCAGGCGTTCCTGGTGGGCGGTGTGGACCGCATCGTCAACATGAACTGGGAAGCCATCATGCCGCCGCCCTCCAGCGCCGGCCGCCAGCACTACCTGACCGCCATCAGCAAGGTCGATGACCAGTTGGTGGAAGTCATCGACGTCGAGAAGGTGCTGGCCGAGATCGTGCCGTACAACGCCAAGGTTTCCCGCGACAAGCTCGACGACCCGCTGCTGGCCCGTGCCCGTGGTCGCGAGGTGCTGCTGGTGGACGACTCCAACGTGGCCCTGTCGCAGCTGCGCGATACCCTGGGCCAGCTGGGAGTGAAAATGCACATCGCCAGCGACGGCCTCAAGGCCCTGAAGATGCTCAAGGCCTGGGCCGACACCGGGGCCGAGATGACCGAGAAGCTGCTGATGGTGTTCACCGACGCCGAGATGCCGGAGATGGACGGCTATCGCCTGACCACCGAGATCCGCAACGACCCACGCCTGCGCGGGCTCTACGTGGTGCTGCACACCTCGCTGTCGGGCAGCTTCAACGAGTCCATGGTCAAGAAGGTCGGCTGCGACAACTTCCTCTCCAAGTTCCAGCCCGACAAGCTGGTGGATGTAGTGCGCCAGCGCCTGCTGCTGGACGAAGTCGACGCCTGAGCCCGGGTGCCAGCGCCATGGATCTTTGTTTCACCGGGGCGCTGGTATAGGGTGGGCGTTTTTCCCCCGTAGGGAGCAAGACATGCGTCTTAGCGCGCTTTATCGATATCCGTTGAAATCCGCCAGGGGCGAAACCCTGCAACAGATCGGCCTGGACAAGCTCGGCCTCGAGGGGGACCGCCGCTGGATGCTGGTGGATGAGGCCAGCGGGCGTTTCCTGACCCAGCGTGCCGTGGGACGCATGAGCCAGCTCTCGGCGCTGTGCAATGCCCAGGGCGGCCTGACTCTCAGCGCCCCAGGCCTGGCCTCGTTGGAAGTGGCACTACCGGATGAGACGGCGGCCTTGCGTGGCGTGACCATCTGGCAAGACACCTTGCGGGTTCCCGATGCCGGCGACGAGGCCGGAGCCTGGGTCAGCGAGTTCATCGGCAAACCCACGCGCCTGGTGCAGGTCCCGCTGGAGCGGGCGCGGACCACCGCCGCCGGTTATGGCAAGGATGATGACCAGGTGGCCTTCGCCGACGGTTTTCCCCTGCTACTGATCGGCCAGGCGTCCCTGGACGACCTGGCGAGCCGGGTTGGCCGGCCTCTGGAGATGCTGCGGTTCCGGCCCAACCTGGTGGTCGAGGGGGGCGAAGCGTTCGCCGAGGACAGCTGGAAGCGGGTGCGTATCGGCGATATAGAGTTCCGCGTGGTCAAGCCCTGCTCGCGCTGCATCCTCACCACCATCGATCCGCAGACGGGCGAGCGCAGTCCTGATCGTGAGCCCCTGGCGACCTTGCAAAAGTACCGGGCCCGGGAGGATGGGGCGATGTTCGGCCAGAACCTGGTCAACGATGGGATTGGCCAGTTGCAGGTGGGCATGCCGGTGACCGTCCTCGAATAGCCTTCGTGGCGAAAAAAATGCCCGTCCCCTGGTGGGGGGACGGGCATTTTTCATGCGTTGGTGAAAGCCGGGCGAGGGATCAGCCGCGGTATTCGCACAGGTAGGCAGTGTCTACTGCGACCTTGAGCTGGAACTTGCTGTTGGCCGGTACGTTGAAGTGGCTGCCGGCAGAGAAGGTCTGCCACTCGTCGCTGCCTGGCAGCTTGACGGTCAGGGCGCCGGAAACCACATGCATGATTTCCCGTTGCGCGGTGCCGAATTCGTATTCGCCCGGGGCCATGACGCCAATGGTGGCAGGACCTTCGGCCGTGCCGAAGGCAATCGACTTGACGGTGCCGTCGAAGTACTCGTTGACTTTAAACATGGGCGATTCCTCAAGAATGGGTCAAAAAGGCCGGCCAGTATGCACAACCCCCGAAGGGCCGTCACCTGCCGCCATCAAGCAAGCACCAGCGGCAGCAGGCGCGCGGTATTGCGGGCATCTTCCAGGGCTCGATGCTGCTGGCCATTGAACTGCATCCCGGCCAGTTGCAAGGCGGTATTCAGCCCCGGGGGGCGTTCCAGGCGCCGGGCCTTGGCGAAGCGTTGCTTGAGATTCATGTGCGGTACATCGACGAGCAAGCTGCGCAGCTGCTGGTTGTGCCATTCCTGCTGCAATTGCTTGCGATCGTAGTCGCCCCAGCTGGCCCAGCCTTCCAGGCGCGGTCGATGCTGGGCCAACCAGCGCTCGAACAGGGGCCAGACCTCGCTCAAGGGTGCGGCGCCGTCGATATTGGCCTGGGTGATATGGGTCAGCTCGCGGCAGAACGGCGTCAGCATCGGGCGCCTCACGGGCCGGACGAAACGCTGGAAGTGGTCCTGTTCCCGACCCTCTCGGTTGACCAGGGTAGCGCCGATCTCGATGATTTCCATCTCGCTCACCGGCCAGCCCCCTTCATCGGTCGTGGCTTCCAGATCTATTACCAGCCAGTGGGGCATCACGAATTCCAGCCTTCAACCATCTCGATGACGCTTGAGCGTAGCCAAAGCCTGGGATTCCGCCTAGGGGGAGCGCCGGGCGGAGCCCGATCCGCACTGACGCCGATGGGCCTGCCGGGTTATTCCACCTCCAGCAGCACCTGGCGGTTCTTCACCTGGTCGCCGAGGCCGACCTGGACCCGGGTGATCGTCCCGTCGATCCCGGCCTTGAGCGGATGCTCCATCTTCATCGCTTCCAGCACCAACAACAGCTGGCCCTTGCTGACGCGCATGCCCTCGCTTACCAGCACGTCGACGATAGCGCCATCCATCGGCGCCTTGAGCGTCCCCGAATGGGCGCCCGATGGGCTCTGGACCGGGGCATGGGTCCGGTCCTGCAGGTGCAGGCTGCCTTGTTGGCTGTGCAGCCAGAGTTCCTGGTTTTCCAGGTGATAGGCGCAGTGCCGGCGGATGCCGCCAACCTCCAGGATGGCCCGGCGTCCGTCGGCGCTGCAGACCTTCAGCTCCACTAACTGCCCTGCCTGCCGGACCTGCACCTGGCCTGCGGTCCCCGGGCTCAGTTGCAAGGACCACTGCCGTTGCTCCTGCCCCAGGCAATAGTGCAGCGCTACACCGGCGTTGTTGCGCCAGGCGGCGAGCGGCCCGGCATGGGCCTTGGCGCCATGGTGATGAAACAGCGCGGCGGCGATGGCCAGTTCCTCGTGGCCGGGAAGCTGCGGTTGCAGGCTCGGATCCTCGGCAAAGTGTTCGGCGATGAATGCCGTGCTGAACCGGCCGCTGGCGAACACCGGGTGCCCGAGCAGGTTGGCCAGCAGGCGCCGGTTGCTTTCCAGGCCCAGCAACACGCAATCCTCGACGCCGCGCAGCAGCTTGCGCCGGGCTTCCTCGCGGGTGGCACCGTGGGCGATCAGCTTGCCCAGCATCGGGTCATAGAAGGGGCTGATCCACTGGCCTTCCTGTACGCCATGATCGGTGCGGATGCCCGGCGCTGGCTCCCAGCGCAGCACCTGGCCGGTCTGGGGCAGAAAACCCTGGGCCGGGTCCTCAGCATACAGGCGCACTTCGATGGCGTGGCCGGACAAGCGCACCTGTTCCTGCTTCAGCGGTAGTGGCTCGCCGGCAGCCACCTGCAGTTGCAGGGCCACCAGGTCCAGGCCGGTGACCAGTTCGGTGACCGGGTGCTCCACCTGCAGGCGGGTGTTCATTTCCAGGAAGTAGAAGTGCCCCCGGGCATCGAGCAGGAACTCCACGGTGCCGGCGCCAACATAGTCCACGGCCCGTCCGGCCTTGAGCGCCGCTTCGCCCATGGCCTGGCGTAGTTCTTGGGTCATGACCGGGCAGGGCGCCTCCTCGACGACCTTCTGGTGGCGGCGCTGGATCGAACAGTCGCGCTCGCCGAGGTAGATCAACTGCCCGTGATGGTCGCCGAAGACCTGGATCTCCACGTGGCGCGGCTCGACCAGCGCTTGTTCCAGGATCAGCTCGTCGCTGCCGAAGGCGTGCAGCGCCTCGGAGCGCGCGGTCCTGATCTGCTCCAGCAGTTGCCCGGGTTCCTGCACCAGGCGCATGCCGCGCCCACCGCCACCGGCACTGGCCTTGATCATCAACGGATAACCGATGCGCTGGGCTTCGCGCTGCAAGGTGGCATCGTCTTGCTCTTCGCCCTGGTAGCCCTGGATGCAGGGCACGCCGGCCTCGAGCATGGCGATCTTCGAGCGGCGCTTGCTGCCCATCAGCTCGATGGCCGCGGGGCTGGGGCCGATGAAGGTGATGCCGGCGGTCTCGCAAGCCGCGGCGAACTCGGCGTTCTCCGAAAGAAAGCCGTAGCCGGTATGGATGGCATCGGCACCGCTGCGCCGGGCCGCATCGAGGATTGCGGCACTGTCCAGGTAGGACTGCCGGACCGGCGCGGGGCCTATGCGCACGGCTTCGTCCGCCATGCGCACATGGGGCGCCTCGGCGTCGGCGTCGCTGAATACGGCGACGGTGCGATAGCCCAGCTGCTGGGCGGTGCGCTGGATCCGGCAGGCGATTTCGCCACGGTTGGCGATCAGGATCTTGGTGAACGCGGGCATCGTAGGCTTCCTGTGTCTGTGTGGGGCGTCAGCCGGCCCAGGACGGTTGGCGTTTCTGCACGAAGGCCAGGGTGCCTTCGGTGCCTTCCTCGCCGCTGACGGCCTGGGCGAAGTCGTCGGCGGCCTGGTCCAGCAGCGACCCCAGGGGCTGGTCAACGCTGGCCAGCAGCAGGGCCTTGGTCCGTGCATTGGCCCCGGGGGCGCAGCGCAGGACCTGCGCCAGTTGCTGCTCCAGGCGCTCCTGCCGCGCCGTGGCATCGTTCTCGACGAAGTGCACCAGGCCCAGTTGCCGGGCCTGTTCGCCATCGAAGCGGGCGGCGGTCAGCGCCAGGCGCCGGGCCTGGGTCAGGCCGATGCGCCGGACCACGAACGGGGCGATCTGCGCCGGCAGCAGGCCGAGGCTGGTTTCCGGCATGCCGAACTGCGCCGAGTGCTCGGCGATGGCGATATCGCTGACGCAGGCCAGGCCAAAGCCGCCGCCGAGCACCGCGCCCTGCAGTACGCAGACCAGCACCTGGGGGATGTTCTGCGCTTCTTCGAGCAACGCCCCGAAGGCCCGGTTCAATTCACGGTAGGCCGCATTGCCCCGGGCCCGGGCGCCGGCCATGTCCTTGAGGTCGCCACCGGCGCAAAAGTGTCCGCCGGCGCCTTGCAGCACCAGGGCCCGGATGCTGCGGCGCTCGCTCACGGCGGCCAGCACCGCGCGCAATTCCGCCACCATCTCGAGGCTCATGGCGTTGCGATTCTCGGGGCGGTTGAAGGTGATGAACAGCACGCCGTCGCGTGATTCCAGCAACAGGGTCTGGCAACTCGGCAACAGGCTCATTTTTTCTTCCCGGGCAGGATGCCCATGAGTTTGCAGATGATCCCCAGCATGATTTCGTCGGCACCGCCGCCGATGGACACCAGGCGCACATCGCGATAGGCCCGGGCCACCGGGTTGTCCCACATGAAGCCCATCCCGCCCCAGTATTGCAGGCAGCTGTCGCTGACCTCGCGACCCAGGCGCCCGGCCTTGAGCTTGGCCATGGAGGCCAGGCGGGTCACGTCCTGGCCGCGCACGTATTGTTCGGTGGCCTGGTACACCAGGGCCCGCAGGCACTCGATTTCGCTGGACAGCTCGGCCAGGCGGAAATGAATCACCTGGTTGTCGATCAGCGGGTTGCCGAAGGTCTTGCGCTCCTTGCAGTACTCGATGGTGCTGTCGATGCAGTACTCCAGGCCCTTGATCATGTTCGCCGCGCCGAACAGCCGCTCTTCCTGGAATTGCAGCATCTGCATCATGAACCCGGCGCCTTCGTGGCCGATGCGGTTGCGCTGGGGCACCCGCACGTTGTCGAAGAACACCTGGGCGGTTTCCGAGCTGCGCATGCCGAGCTTGTCCAGAGGCGGACTGAGGCTGATGCCGGGGGTGTTCATCGGCACCATGATCAGCGACTTGTTGACGTGGGGCTTGTCGTCCGAGGTATTGGCCAGCAGGCAGATGAAATCGGCGCTGGGGGAGTTGGTGATCCACATCTTGCTGCCATTGATCACGTAGTCATCGCCGTCCTTGCGGGCGTGGGTCTTGAGCCCGGCCACATCGGAGCCGGCCCCGACCTCGGAAACGCCGATGCAGCCCACCTGCTCGCCGCTGATGGCCGGGCGCAGGAATTCCTCGCGCAGCTCGTCGGAGCCGAAGCGCGCCAGGGCCGGGGTGCACATATCGGTCTGCACGCCGATGGACATGGGAATCCCGCCGCAGCGGATGGTGCCGAACTCCTCGGCGGCAACGATCGAGTAGCTGTAGTCCAGGCCCATGCCGCCGAACTTCTCTGGCTTGGAGATGCCCAGCAGGCCCAGCTCGCCGGCCTTGCGGAAAATCTCGTGGATGGGGAAGCGTCCGGCTTCTTCCCATTCATCGACATGGGGGTTGATCTCGCGCTCGACAAAATGGCGCACCGTGCGCCGCAGTTCTTCGTGTTCCTGGGTGAAGATCATTGTTGTTGTCCTTCTCAAGTTGAGTGACGTCACCAGCGGATCTTTTTGTCCCGCTACCTGCGGGCCGTTCTGCGCGATCAGAACCGCGCCACGCCAAAGCTGTTGGGTTGCAGCGGGCGCACCTGGGCCTCATGGCAGATGTCCAGCAGCAGACCCAGCAAGGTGCGCGTGTCACGCGGGTCGATCAGGCCGTCGTCCCACAGGTTGGCGCTGCCGTACAGTGCGGTGGACTGGCTGTCGAGCTTCTGCGCGGTGGCCTGCTCCAGCATGTCGAGCATCTTCGGGTCGGCCTCCTGGCCGTTCTTGGCGTGCTTGGCCTCGGTGACGATGCGCAGCACCTTGCCGGCCTGGGCACCGCCCATCACCGCGGTGCGGCTGTTGGGCCAGGCAAAGATGAAGCGCGGGTCCAGGCCGCGGCCGCACATCGCATAGTTGCCGGCGCCGTAGGAACCGCCGACCACGATGGTCAGTTTCGGCACCCGGGCGTTGGCCACCGCCTGGATCAGCTTCGAGCCGTGCTTGATCACCCCTTGCTGCTCGGATTCGGTGCCGACCATGAAACCGGTGGTGTTGTGGAAGAACAGCAGCGGTGTCTGGCTCTGGTCGCAAAGCTGGATGAACTGCGCGGCCTTGCTCGCGCCCTGGGGTGTGATCGGGCCGTTGTTGCCGATGAAACCGCAGGCCCGGCCCTGGATCTGCAGGTGACCGCAGAGGGTCTGGGCATCGAACTCGCCCTTGAACTCCAGGAACTGCGAGCCGTCCGCCAGGCGCGCGACGATTTCCCGGGCGTCGTAGGGTTTCTTCGGGTCGTCGGGAACCAGCCCCAGCAGTTCCTCTATCGGGTACAGCGGTTCGCTCCAGGTCCTGGGCGGCTGTGCCGGCAGTTGGGCATTCCAGGGCAACAGGCTGACGATCTCGCGGACGATGCGGATGCCGTCGGCATCGTTTTCCGCCAGGTATTCGGCGGTACCGGCAACCTGGGCATGCATTTCGGCGCCGCCGAGCTGTTCGTCGGTGGCCACTTCGCCAGTGGCGGCCTTGAGCAAGGGCGGCCCGGCGAGAAACAGCTTGGCCTTGCCGCGCACCACTACCACGTAGTCCGACAGCCCGGGCTGGTAGGCGCCGCCGGCGGTGGCCGAGCCATGCACCACGGTGATCTGCGGCAGGCCCATGGCCGACATCCGCGCCTGGTTGGCGAAGCTGCGTGCGCCCTCGACGAAGATCTGCGCCGCGTAGTTGAGGTTGGCGCCGCCGCTTTCGGCCAGGGTCACCACCGGCAGCTTGTTCTCCATGGCGATCTGTTGCAGGCGCAGGGATTTGTACAGGCCGCTGGGGGAAATGGTGCCGCCCTTGATCGCGCTGTTGTTGGCCGCCACCAGCACGCGCACCCCGCAGACGTAGCCGATACCGGCGATCAGGCCGCCGCCGGCCTGGCTGCCGTCCTTGTCGTCGTGCAGCTTGTAGCCTGCCAGGCCGGCCAGTTCGAGGAACGGTGCGCCCGGGTCCAGCAGTAGGTTGAGGCGTTCCCGGGGTAGCAACTGCCCGCGCTGTTCAAACTTGGCCTTGGCCTCGGCGGCCTTGTCCAACTGGTGTTGCTGGATATCGCGCAGTTGTTGCAGGCCGGCCAGCATGGCCGCTTGGTTCTGGGCGAACTGCGGGCTGTGAGGATCGAGCTGGGAGTGGATCACCGGCATGGCTTATTCCTCGCCCTTGAGCACATCGGGTAGGTAGGCCCGATGAAAACCGTTGTACGAGTGGCTGTTGCGCGCCTTGCCCAGGGGCCAGGCGCGGCTGCCGAGGCTGGCGGCGCCGTCGATGCGCAAGGTGCTGCCGCTGATGAAGGCCGCGCCGGGGCTGAGCAGGAACACGATGGCCGCGCTGACTTCCGATTCGCTGCCGATGCGCTTGAGCGGCACATGCTCGCGCAGGGTGGGAATCACCGCCTTGAAGGCGCCTTCATAGGTGTCCATGCCGCTGGAAGCGATCCAGCCCGGGGCCACGGCGTTGACCCGCACCCCGGCATGCCCCCATTCGTAGGCGGCGGTCTTGGTGAAGTTGTCCATCCCCGAGCGCGCAGCGCCGGAATGGCCCATGCCGGGCATGCCGCCCCACATGTCGGCGAGCATGTTGACGATGCTGCCGCCGTGCTGGCTCATGGACTGGTTGAACACTTCCCGGGCCATGAGGAAACCGCCCACCAGGTTGGTGCGCAGCACGGTCTCGAAGCCCTTCTGGTTGATCGAGGCCAGGGGCGCCGGGTACTGGCCGCCGGCGTTGTTCACCAGGCCGTGGATCGGACCAAAGCGCTCGATCAGCTCACCGACCAGGGCCTTGACCGCCTCCTCGTCGCGAATGTCGCAAGCCCGCCAATCCACCAACCCACCGTCCTCGGCGATCTCGCCGGCGACCTGCTGGAGTTTTTCCGCCTTGCGCCCCACCAGCAGCACCCGGGCGCCCAGGGCCGCCAGCTCATGGGCGGTGCAACGGCCGATGCCACTGCCGCCGCCGGTGACGAGGATGGTCTGGCCGGCAAACAATTGCGCTTTGAAGATCGAGTCGTACACCACGGCAGCTCCTTAATTGACGGCGTCGGCGATGCGCTGGGGCACCGGGATCTGGATTTCCAGCAGTTGCTGGGCGAAGGCCTTGCCCTGGGGGTCGATGCGCAGGCTGGCGACGCCACCGCCGCCCAGGGCGTTTTCCAGGAGGAAGTTGAGGCTATGGGTGCCCGGCAGGTACCAGCGCTGGACCCGGCCATGGACCGGGTCCAGCACATGGCTCATCCAGTCCACCAGGACTTCCGGGGCCAGGGCCTCGGCGATCCACGGCAGGTAGTCCGGGTGGCGGGCCATGACCCCGATGTTGCTGTGGTTGCCCTTGTCGCCGGAGCGGGCCACGGCCAGCTTGACCAGGGGCACGCTGGCATCGGCCTGGCCCCGGGGCCTGGGCAATGGGTGGGGAACGGGCAGGGTGCCTGGGTCCAGCGGCTCGGGCCCCGGCAGGGCGCAGGCATGGCGCTGGCCGGCGAAGTCGATTTCCAGGTGGCAGCGGTCCTTGTCCAGCAGGAAGGAGAACAGGCGGATCACCGGGTACACCGTCGGTCGTCCGCCGACGATGCCGGTCAGTCCCGGGGCCATGCCGGTGGCGGCCTGGGCGATTTCCCGGGAGAACAGCACCAGGGCCGCTTTGCTCGGATGGCGCACGGCCAGCTTGATCACCACTTCGCGGCTGTCCTGGCGCTGGCCGTGGGGGCCATAGGTGGCCTCGCTGCCCAGCAGTTCGATGTTCACTTCGCTGTAGGGGCCCCAGCCACGCTGGCTGAACATCTCGCTGGTCTTGTCGATGATCGCCTGGCTCACCCGACGCGCCTTGGCCACCGCGTCGATGCCGGCCAGCAGGCAACTGGCGGTGCAGCGGAAACCGTCCGGATAGGTGGCACTGACCTTGTATTGATGGCTGGGGGGCATGCCCCGGGCGCCCTGGACGCTGACTCGGTCGGCCGCTTCCTGACGCAATTGCACCTGGGAAAAATCGCAGGTCACGTCCGGCAGCAGGTAGGCCTGGGGGTTGCCGATCTCATACAGCAGTTGCTCGCCCACCGTCAGCGGGCTGACCAGGCCGCCCGTGCCCGGTGCCTTGCTCACCACGAAACGGCCGTCGGCCTGGACTTCCACCACGGGGAAACCGATGTGCTCGTAGTCCGGCACGTCGCGCCAGTCGGTGAAGTTGCCGCCGGTGCACTGCGCGCCGCACTCGATGATGTGCCCGGCCAGGGCGGCCTGGGCCAGGCGGTCGTAGTCCTGCCAGGACCAGGCGAACTCGTGCACCAGGGCGGCGCTGACCACGGCGCTGTCGACCCCGCGCCCGGTGATGACGATGTCGGCCCCCAGTTCCAGGGCGGCGACTATTCCCGGGGCGCCGAGATAGGCGTTGGTGGAGACGCACAGGGGCGGTAGTGGGGCGCCGGTGAACATTTCCACGATACCGGCGCCGGCCAGCTCCTTGAGCTGTGGTTGCAGGTCGTCGCCCAGCAGCACGGCGACCTTCAGCGGCACCCCGGCCTTGGCGCAGGCGGCGCGCAGGGCGTCGGCGCAGGCTTGGGGATTGACCCCGCCGGCATTGCTGATGACGCGGATGTTCTGGGCGTGGATCGAGTCCAGCAGCGGCGTGAGTACTTCGACGAAGTCCGTGGCGTAGCCCGCCGCCGGATCCTTCATGCGGGCCCCGGCCATGATCGACAGGGTGATCTCGGCCAAATAGTCGAACACCAGGTAGTCCAGGCGGGCGCCTTGCACCAGTTGCGCGGCGGCGCTGCTGGTGTCGCCCCAGAAGGCGCTGGCACAGCCGATTCGTATGGTCTTGGTCATGGCGGGGCTCTCGAGAAAAGAACTGCACGGAGGCTACCAAGCAAGCGCTTGGTTTGTAAATGCCCTGGTCTATTCTTCTACCCAAGCGCTTGCTTGGGGGCGGTGGGGAGCTTAAATTGCGCGCGCCATGCCCGGTTTTACCGGGGCCGGCGCCAGAGCTATCGATGAAATGAAGTAGGAGAACACCGGTGGACGAGCAAAAAGCCTTGCAGGTGGTGCGCGAGCTGATCGCCAGCGGGCAGGTGACCGACCCCGAGAGCGCCCGGGGCAAGCTGTTGCGCACGGCTGCGCATCTGTTTCGCAACAAGGGCTACGAACGCACCACCGTGCGCGACCTGGCCGGTGCGGTGGGGATCCAGTCCGGCAGCATCTTCCACCACTTCAAGAGCAAGGACGACATCCTGCGGGCGGTGATGCAGGAGACCATCCACTACAACACCGCGTTGATGCGCGCCGAGCTGGCCGAAGCCGGCAGCGTGCGTGAGCGGGTGCTGGCGCTGATCCGCTGCGAGCTGCAGTCGATCATGGGCGGCAGTGGCGAGGCCATGGCGGTGCTGGTCTACGAATGGCGCTCGCTATCGGCCGAGGGCCAGGCGGCGGTCCTGGCCCTGCGCGATATCTACGAGCAGATCTGGCTGCAGGTGCTGGGCGAGGCCAAGGAAGCCGGTTTCATCAGGGGCGATGTGTTCATCACCCGGCGTTTTCTCACCGGCGCCTTGTCCTGGACCACCACCTGGTTTCGCGCCGAGGGCAGCATGACCCTGGAGCAACTGGCGCAAGAGGCTTTGCTGCTGGTGCTCAAGGATCGCTGATACGTCGATTAATTATCGCTTGCCAGATTGTCGAAGCGTCCGAAAACGCCTAGCTTTACGGCATTCCCATTCTCTTGCCCGAGGGGTGTTGCCTTGATGTCCCTGCCTCTGCGGCCAGCCTTGCGCATGCTTTTGCTGGCTCTGGCAACACTTTGGGTCGCTCCGGCCTCCTCGGCGCAACTGGTGCGGGTCGCGGCGGCCCATTTTCCTCCTTACACCGTGCGCCCTGAAACCGGGGCCGACACTGGCCTGCTGCCGCAACTGGTGGAGGCGCTGAACCAGTCCCAGAGCGATTACCAGTTCGTCCTGGTGCCCACTTCGATTCCCCGGCGCTTTCGCGATTTCGAGCAGGGGCGGGTGGACATGGCGATCTTCGAGAACCCGGCCTGGGGCTGGCAGGACATCGAGCACACCAGTGTCGACATGGGGCTCGAGGATGCGGAGATCTTCGTCGCCCAACGCCAGCCCGGGCGCGGCCAGGCGTACTTCGCCGACCTTACGGGCAAGCGCCTGGCGCTGTTCAGCGGTTATCACTACGCCTTCGCCCAGTTCAATGCCGATACCCGCTACCTGGCCGACACTTTCAACGCCACGCTGACCTATTCCCATGACAGCAACTTGCTGATGGTCTTGCGCGGCAGGGCGGATATCGCCCTGGTGACGCGTTCCTACCTCAGCGACTTCCTGGCCCGCAACGTCGACAGCACCGAACGCTTGCTGGTCTCCGAGCGCATCGACCAGATCTACCACCACTACAGCCTCATCCGACCCAAGGCGCCCATCAGCGCCGAGGATTTCGCCGGGTTGTTGCAAAGGCTGCGGGACAACGGCCAGATGCTGAAGATCTTCGAGCCTTATCGCATTGCGGTGAAGCCCGTTCCCCACGCTTGAGTCCGTTTCCGGCCCGGTTCACGCCGGGCTAAATTTTTCCTGGCGGCCCACGTCACTTGGTTGAATGCCCATTCGACGGTGACCTTGCCATGGCCCTTGTGAATCAGCTGAACGTTGACCCCCTAGGCACTGGCGCCATGCTGGGCATCGACGAGATTGCCGCACGGCGGATGCTGTTCCAGGCAATGCCTGTGCAAGGGCAGGAGTCCGGGCCCCTGGGTGCACAGGCCATCGAGGCGGCCCGCCAGGACCGCCTGGCGTTCTGGCTGTCGGTCCAGGTGCATGCCTTGTACCTGGACCCACCGGGTTGCGAGCGCCCCCCGGTTCCCAGCCATGAGCCTGCTTGTGCCGGGCATGACCGTTGTCGGTATTGCCAACAGGCATTCGATCTATTGCACAAACGTGCGGCGTTGCTGGTCCTGGGCCGGAGTGGCCTGCTCGAGGGCTGAACTCGAGCGCCTCTGGTGCTGGGCATCATGGCCCGGCACCGGTCGCGGGTCAGCGACGGGCGAAGGTGTCGGGGCGGCTACCCGAGACTTTGCGGCAATGCACCAGGGCATCGCGAATCATGAAGTTCACCAGCGTCGGCGAAACGCCCAGCTCCTTGGCGATGTCTTTCTGTGGGACACCATGCAAGCGATACATCTCGAAGGCATAGCGAGTGCGCGAGGGCAGCTCGGTCAGTGCTTCGGCAATGTTTTCCAGAGTGGAGAAGTTCATGTGGGAAGTTTCAGGTGAGGCACCATGGACGACGACGTTCAAGCCTTCTTCTTCGGTACCCGAGTACTTCTGCTCCAGCGCCTGCTTGCGATAGTGATCGATGGCCAGGTTGCGCACGATCTGGAACAGATAGCTGAGCTGGGCCTTGAACGAGGAGGTGATTTGCGGTGCCGATTGCAAGCGGAAAAACGCGTCTTGAACCACATCTTCAGCTCGTGACCGGCAGCCGGTGATACGCGCTGCAATCTTGACCAGGATCAGTCTGTTGTCGACAAATGCCTGGAGTAACGGTGAATCGCACCTGCTTGTGGATACTTGTTCCGTCATGGAAATCACCTTGTTGCAAAGAGGGTAGTGGGACTACTGAAACGTCAGACGCGTCCTACACATCGAGCGACAAATTAGGCTGAATGATAATTATTGTCAATTGAGAAAAAGAACTAATGCTCTCCTGATTTACAAATTGCGAACGGGTGCTCGCCGACGTTCCCAAGCAGGGTTTGCAGAGCAGGATGCGGACTAATTATTTCAAGACGTCATCCGTTCCCATTGGAGAATGATTCCGGGTAACAGACCCGGCCACGGCGCCTTCCTGCGATCCATGGCCCACTTGTAACTGTCTGATTCGTCGATAGTTATCAGGGCATGCCAGGACAGGGGCCGCTCTCCATTGCAAGCACAATCCTGGCAGGAAAACCCATGACGGACGCGTTCGAACTCCCCAGCACCCTGGCCCAAGCCCTTCAACGCCGGGCAGTCCTGGCACCTGACCAAATGGCGTTGCGTTTCCTCGCCGAAGACCAGGAGCAGAACGTGGTCCTCAGTTACCGGGACCTGGATCTGCGGGCGCGCACCATCGCCGCGGCCTTGCAAGCCAATGCCGAGTTCGGCGACCGGGCGGTGCTGCTGTTCCCCAGTGGCCCGGACTACGTCGCGGCGTTCTTCGGCTGTCTGTATGCCGGGGTGATCGCGGTACCGGCCTATCCGCCAGAGTCGGCCCGGCGCCATCACCAGGAACGGTTGATCTCGATCATGGCCGACGCCGAGCCACGGCTGCTGCTGACCAGCGCCGGACTGCGTGAGGCCCTGTTGCAGATGGACGAGCTCAAGGCCGAGGGGGCGCCGCAACTGTTGTGCGTCGATACCCTGGACAGCGCCCTGGCCGAGGGCTGGCAGAGCGTCGAGTTGGCGGACGATGACATCGCCTTCTTGCAATACACCTCCGGTTCCACGGCCTTGCCCAAGGGCGTGCAAGTCAGCCATGGCAACCTGGTGGCCAACGAGATGCTGATCCGCCGCGGCTTCGGCATCGACCTCAATCCGGACGACGTGATCGTCAGCTGGTTGCCGCTGTATCACGACATGGGCCTGATCGGCGGCCTGCTGCAACCGATCTTCAGTGGCGTACCCTGCGTGCTCATGTCCCCGGCCTACTTCCTGGCCCGGCCCCTGCGTTGGCTGGAAGCCATCAGCGAATACGGCGGCACCATTAGTGGCGGCCCGGACTTTGCCTACCGCCTGTGCAGCGAGAGGGTCAGTGAGTCGGCCCTGCAGCGCCTCGACCTGAGCGGCTGGCGCGTGGCCTATTCCGGCTCGGAGCCGATCCGCCTGGACACCCTGGAGCGCTTTGCCGAGAAGTTCGGCGCTTGCGGTTTCAGTGCCGATAACTTCCTGGCGTCCTATGGCCTGGCCGAAGCCACTCTGTTCGTCGCCGGTGGCGTGCGTGGCCAGGGCATCCCGGCCTTGCACCTGGATGAGCAGGCCCTGGCGCAGAACCGTGCCGAACCGGGGCAGGGCAGCGCGATGATGAGCTGCGGCTTCAGCCAGCCGGGGCACGCGGTGCTGTTGATGGACCCGCAGCAGCTTCGCGAGCTGCCCGATAACCGCATCGGTGAAGTCTGGGCCGCCGGGCCGAGCATCGCCCATGGTTACTGGCGCAACCCCGAAGCGAGCGCCAAGGCGTTCGTCCAGCACGCCGGCCGCACCTGGTTGCGCACTGGCGACCTGGGCTTCATGCGCGAGGGCCAGCTGTACATCACCGGGCGCCTGAAGGACCTGCTGATCGTGCGCGGGCACAATCTATATCCCCAGGACATCGAGAAGACCATCGAGCGCGAAGTAGAAGTGGTGCGCAAGGGGCGGGTGGCGGCGTTCGCGGTCACCGACCAGGGCCAGGAAGGCATTGGCATCGCCGCGGAAATCAGCCGCAGCGTGCAGAAGATCCTGCCGCCCGAGGCGCTGATCAAGACCATTCGCCAGGCAGTCGCCGAAGCCTGCCAGGAAGCGCCCAGCATGGTGGTGCTGCTCAATCCCGGAGCCTTGCCCAAGACCTCCAGCGGCAAGCTGCAACGCTCGGCCTGCCGTACTCGCCTGGCCGATGGCAGCCTGGACTACTACGCGCTGTTCCCGGATGCCTCGACGCCGAGCCAGGACGCAACCGGCGAAGCGCCGGGCAATGAGTTACAGGCCCTGATCGGGCGCATCTGGCAGGAGCAGTTGCAATGCGCAGCGGTGGCCGCCGACGATCACTTCTTCCTGCTGGGTGGCAACTCCATCGCCGCCACCCAGGTCATGGCCCGCCTGAGCCAGGAGCTGGGCCTGGAACTGGGGCTGCGCCTGTTGTTCGAGGCCCCGACCCTGGCGGCGTTCAGCGCCGAGGTCGCGCGCTTGCAGCAGGACGGTGGCAGGGCCCGGGGTGCGATCAGCGCCCTGTCGCGCCAGCAGCCGTTGCCGCAATCCCTGGCCCAGAACCGCCTGTGGATCACCTGGCAGCTGGACCCCTGCAGCAGCGCCTACAACATTCCCGGTGGCCTGCGCTTGCGTGGCGAACTGGACGAAGACGCCCTGCGTGCCAGCTTCCAGCAACTGCTGCAGCGTCACGAAGCCCTGCGCACGCGTTTCTTCGAGCGAGATGGCCAAGCCCTGCAACAGGTGGATGAGCCCTGCGAGTTCAACCTGCAGCTGATCGACATCAGCGACCTGCCGCCGGCCGAACGCGAAGCCCGGGCCCGGCAGATCCGCGAGGATGAGGCCCACACCCAGTTCGACCTGGAGAAGGGGCCCCTGTACTGGGCGACCCTGGTGCGCCTGGATGATGAAGAACATCAACTGTTGCTGACCCTGCACCACATCATTGCCGACGGCTGGTCGCTGAACCTGCTGATCGACGAGTTCTCGCGCCTGTATGCGGCCTTCGCCCAGGGCCAGGCCCTGGAGCTGGCGCCGCTGGCCCTGCAGTACGCCGACTACGGCAGTTGGCAGCGCCAGTGGTTGGCCCAGGGCGAAGGCCAGCGCCAGCTGGATTACTGGAAGCAGCAGCTGGCCGATGAAGCCCCTGCCCTGGGCCTGGCCACCGATCATCCGCGCTCGGCCCAGGTCCGGCACAGCGCCGCGCGCCACGGCCAGCGCTTGAGTGCAAACCTCAGCGAGGCCGTGCGCCAGGCGGCCCAGGCCCAGCAGGTGACGCCATTCATGCTACTGCTGGCAGCCTTCCAGACGCTGCTGTACCGCTACACCGGCCAGGGCGATGTCCGCGTCGGGGTGCCCAATGCCAACCGCCCGCGCCTGGAAACCCAGGGCCTGGTGGGCTTCTTCATCAATACCCAGGTGTTGCGCGGCCAGTTGCATGGGCGCCAGTCCTTCGCCGAGCTGCTGCAACAGACCCGTGAGACAACCCTGGGGGCCCAGGCCAATCAGGACCTGCCGTTCGAACAGCTGCTGGAAGCCTTCCCCGAGGCCCGCGAGCAAGGCCTGTTCCAGGTGATGTTCAACCACCAGCAACGCGACCTCAGTGCCCTGCGGCGCTTGCCCGGGTTGCTGGCCGAAGAGCTGCCGTGGCACAGCCGCGAAGCCAAGTTCGACCTGCAACTGCACACCGAGGAAGATCGCAACGGACGCCTGAGCCTGGCCTTCGACTACGCCGACGAGCTGTTCGAGGCGGCCACCATCGAGCGCCTGGCCGGACACTTCATCAGCCTGCTGGAATATGCCTGCCAGCAACCTGACGCGGCTCTGGGCGACCTGCCGCTCTTGAGCCAGGCAGAGGCCGAGCAGCTGCAACAGTGGAGCGTGGCCCCCTGTAAGCCGGCCGAGCGCTGGCTGCCGGAGCGCCTGCATGAACAATGGCAGTTGACCCCGGAACGCACCGCGCTGGTGTGGGAGGGTGGCCAGTTGAGTTTTGCCGAGCTGCACACCCAGGCCAACCGCCTGGCCCACTACCTGCGGGACAAGGGGGTCGGCCCCGACGTGTGCGTGGCCATCGCCGCCGAGCGTTCGCCGCAACTGCTGATCGGCCTGCTGGCCATCGTCAAGGCCGGCGGTGCCTATGTACCCCTGGACCCGGACTACCCGGCCGAGCGCCTGGCCTACATGCTCGGCGACAGCGGCGTCGAGCTGCTGCTGACCCAGACCCACCTGCTCGAGCGCATGCCAACCACCACGGGCGTCAGCGCCATCGCCATGGACAGCCTCAAGCTCGACAACTGGCCGAGCCAGGCCCCGGGCCTGCACCTGCATGGCGACAACCTGGCCTATGTGATCTACACCTCCGGTTCCACCGGCCAACCCAAGGGCGTCGGCAATACCCACGCCGCGCTGATGGAGCGCCTGCAATGGATGCAGGACCGCTACCAGTTGCAGGCTGACGATGTGCTGATGCAAAAAGCCCCGATCAGCTTCGACGTATCGGTATGGGAATGCTTCTGGCCGCTGATCACCGGCTGCCGCTTGTTCATTGCCGCTCCCGGCGAGCATCGCGACCCGCACCGTATCGCTCAGTTGGTGCAGGAGCACGGCGTGACCACGCTGCACTTTGTCCCGCCGCTGTTGCAGCTGTTCGTCGACGAGCCGCTCAGCGCCGGCTGCCATAGCCTGCGTCGGGTGTTCTCCGGTGGCGAAGCCTTGCCCGCCGAGTTGCGCAACCGCTTGCTGGAACAACTGCCGGGCGTGCAACTGCACAACCGCTATGGCCCGACCGAAACCGCGATCAACGTCACCCACTGGCACTGCGCGGTGGCTGATGGCGAGCGTTCGCCCATCGGTCGTCCCTTGGGGAATGTGATCTGCCGTGTGCTGGACGCCGAACTCAACGTGCTGCCGGCTGGAGTGCCCGGTGAGCTGTGCATCAGCGGCCAGGGCCTGGCCCGGGGTTACCTGGGGCGTGCGGCGCTGACTGCCGAACGCTTTGTGGTGGACCCGTTGAGCGAGGAGGGCGCGCGCCTGTACCGCACCGGTGACCGGGTGCGCTGGTGCGCCGATGGCGTACTGGAATACCTCGGTCGCCTCGACCAGCAGGTCAAGCTGCGGGGCTTCCGGGTCGAACCCCAGGAGATCGAAGCGCGCCTGCTCGCCCAGGACGGCGTGGCCCAGGCCGCGGTGCTGGTGCGTAAGACCCAGGCCGGAGCGCAGTTGATCGGCTACTACACGGCCCATGCCGACGATGAAGATGAACAACAGCTGAGCGCGCGCCTGAAAACCGCCCTGGCCGCCGAGCTGCCCGAATACATGGTGCCGGCGCAACTGGTGCGCCTTAAGTCCATGCCCCTGAGCCCCAGTGGCAAGCTGGATCGCCGGGCACTGCCCGAGCCGCAATGGCAGGTGCGCGAGCATGTCGAGCCCGGCACCGAGCTGGAGCAGCAGATCGCGGCGATCTGGCGCGAGGTGCTGGGCCAGCCACGCATCGGCCTGACGGACGATTTCTTCGCCCTGGGCGGCCATTCCTTGCTGGCCACCCAGATCATTTCCCGCACTCGCCAGGCCTGTGATGTGGAGCTGCCCCTGCGCGTGCTGTTCGAAGCCAGCGAGCTGGGGGCCTTTGCCGAACAAGTGCGACTGATCCAGGAGAGCGGGGCGCACAATCAGCAGCCGCCGATCGCCCAGGTCGATCGCAGCCAACCGGTGCCGCTGTCCTATTCCCAGCAGCGCATGTGGTTCCTCTGGCAGATGGAGCCGGACAGCCCGGCCTATAACGTCGGCGGCATGGCACGGCTGAGCGGTGTGCTGGATGTCGGGCGTTTCGAGGCGGCCTTGCAAGCGCTGATCCTGCGCCACGAAACCCTGCGCACCACCTTCCCCAGCGTCGACGGCGTGGCCCGCCAGCAGGTGCATGCCGATACCGGCCTGCGCATGGCCTGGAAGGACTTCTCGGCCCTGGCCCCCGAGGCGCGGCAACAGCGCCTGCAGCAACTGGCGGACAGCGAGGCGCACCAGCCCTTCGACCTGGAAACCGGCCCTTTGCTGCGGGCTTGCCTGGTCAAGGCCGGCGATCAGGAACACTACTTCGTCCTGACCCTGCACCACATCGTGACCGAAGGCTGGGCCATGGACATCTTCGCCCGTGAGCTGGGGGCGCTGTACGAAGCCTTCCTCGACGACCGCGATTCGCCCCTGGAACCGCTGCCGGTGCAGTACCTGGACTACAGCGTGTGGCAACGGCAGTGGCTGGAGTCTGGCGAGCGCCAGCGCCAGCTGGACTACTGGACAAAGCAACTGGGCAGCGAGCATCCATTGCTGGAGCTGCCCAGCGACCGGCCACGGCCGGCGGTGCAGAGCCACCAGGGCGAGCTCTATCGCTTCGATCTTGACGACGCACTGGCGGCCCGGGTCCGGGCCTTCAATGCCGAGCACGGCCTGACCCTGTTCATGACCATGACCGCCGCCCTGTCGGTGCTGCTGTATCGCTACAGCGGCCAGACCGACCTGCGCATCGGCGCGCCGGTGGCCAACCGCATCCGCCCGGAAAGCGAAGGCCTGATCGGGGCCTTCCTCAATACCCAGGTGCTGCGCTGCCAGCTGGATGGACAGATGAGCGTCGGCCAGTTGCTGGAGCAGGTACGCCAGACGGTGATCGATGGCCAGTCCCACCAGGACCTGCCGTTCGATCATCTGGTGGAGGCCCTGCAACCGCCGCGCAGCGCCGCCTACAACCCGCTGTTCCAGGTGATGTGCAACGTCCAGCGCTGGGAGTTCCAGCAGAGCCGGCAACTGGCGGGCATGACCGTGGAGTACCTGGTCAACGATGCCCGGGCTACCAAGTTCGACCTCAACCTGGAAGTCACCGACCTGGATCAGCGCCTGGGCTGCTGCCTGACCTACAGCACCGACCTGTTCGACGAGCCGCGCATCGCGCGCATGGCTGCGCACTGGCGCAATCTGCTGGAGGCGTTGCTGGGCGACCCGACGCAGCGTCTGTGCGAACTGCCATTGCTGCAGTCGGACGAGCAGCGCCAACTGCTCGATAGCCTGGGTAGCGAAGCCGGCGAGCAGCGCCTGGACCTATGCATCCAGCAGTTGTTCAGCCAGCAGGTCCGGGCTCGCCAGGAGGCCCCGGCGCTGACCTTCGCCGGCCAGACCCTGAGCTACAGCGAGCTGGACAGCCGCGCCAATCGCCTGGCCTGGATGCTCCGCGAGCGTGGAGTGGGCCCGCAGGTGCGGGTCGGCCTGGCGCTGGAGCGCTCGCTGGAAATGGTGATCGGCCTGCTGGCGATCCTCAAGGCCGGCGGCGCCTATGTGCCGCTGGACCCGGAATACCCCCTGGATCGCCTGCACTACATGATCGAGGACAGCGGCATCGGCCTGCTGCTCAGCGATGCGCGGATGTTCCAGGCCCTCGGCGAACTGCCGGCAGGCGTGGCGTGCTGGTGCCTGGAGGAGGACGGCGCGCTGCTGGCCGACTACCCGGCCAGCGAGCCGCCGTTGGTCAGCCTGCCGCAGCACCAGGCCTACCTGATCTACACCTCCGGTTCCACCGGCCTGCCCAAGGGCGTGGTGGTGTCCCATGGGGAAATCGCCATGCACTGCCAGGCGGTGATCCGTCGATTCGGCATGCGTGCCGACGATTGCGAACTGCACTTCTATTCCATCAACTTCGACGCCGCTACCGAGCGCTTGCTGGTGCCGCTGCTCAGCGGTGCCCAGGTGGTGCTGCGGGCCCAGGGCCAGTGGGACGCCGAGAAAATCTGCCAGCTGATCCGCCAGCATCGGGTCAGCATCCTGGGCTTCACCCCCAGTTATGGCAGCCAGTTGGCCCAGCACCTGGCGACCCAGCAGCAAACCCTGGCGGTACGCATGTGCATCACCGGTGGCGAAGCCCTGACCGGCGAGCACCTGCAACGCATTCGCGCGGCCTTCCAGCCGAGCCTGTTCTTCAACGCCTACGGCCCGACCGAAACCGTGGTCATGCCCCTGGCCAGCCTGGCGCCGGAACAATTGGCCGAAGGCGTGGCCAGCGTGCCCATCGGCCGCATCGTCGGCGCGCGGGTGGCCTATATCCTCGATGCCGACCTGGCTCTGGTGCCCCAAGGCGCGACCGGTGAGCTGTATGTGGGCGGTGCGGGCCTGGCCCAGGGCTACCATCGTCGCCCTGGTCTCAGCGCCGAGCGTTTCGTCGCCGACCCGTTCAGCGTCGCCGGCGGCCGCTTGTATCGCACCGGCGACCTGGTGCGCCAGTGCGCCGACGGCCAGGTGGAATACATCGGCCGGGTCGACCATCAGGTGAAGATCCGCGGCTTCCGTATCGAGCTGGGGGAAATCGAATCCCGCTTGCTGGATCATCCTGCAGTCCGCGAAGCGGTGGTGCTGGCGCTGGATGCGCCATCGGGCAAGCAACTGGCGGGTTACCTGGTGACCGAGGTCGCCGGACAGGACGAGGCGGCGCAAGCCGAGTTGCGCGAAGCCCTCAAGCAGCAGTTGAAGACCCAGTTGCCGGACTACATGGTGCCGACTCACCTGATCCTGCTGTCCAGCCTGCCGCTGACCGCCAACGGCAAGCTCGATCGCCGGGCCTTGCCGGTGCCGGACCCGGAGCTCAATCGCCAGCAGTACGTGGCTCCGAGCAACGAGTTGGAGCAGAGCCTGGCGCGGATCTGGTGCGATGTACTGAACGTGCAGCAGGTGGGCCTCAACGACAACTTCTTCGAACTGGGCGGCGATTCGATCCTGTCGATCCAGGTGGTCAGCCGCGCGCGCCAGCTGGGCATCCATTTCACCCCGCGTGACCTGTTCCAGCACCAGACCGTGCAGACCCTGGCGCGGGTGGCCAGCCGCCGCCAGCGCATCAGCGCCGAGCAAGGACTGCTCAGCGGCGAGACGCCGCTGACCCCGATCCAGCATTGGTTCTTCGATAGCCGCATCCCGCAGCCGCAGCACTGGAACCAGGCGCTGCTGCTGGAGCCGGTGGCGCCCCTGGATGCCCAGCGCCTGGAGCAGGCGCTGCTGGCGGTGGTGGAACAACACGACGCCTTGCGCCTGCGCTTCAACCAGAGCAACGAACAATGGCGCGCCGAGTACTTGCCGCTGTCCGATGCGCCGTTGCTGTGGCAGGTACGGGTGCCGTCCATGGCCACCTGCGAAACCTTGTTCGCCGATGCCCAGCGCAGCCTCGACCTGGAGCATGGGCCGCTGCTGCGCGCGGTGCTGGTGGACGGTCCGGAGGGTGAGCAGCGGCTGCTGCTGGTCATCCACCACCTGGTGGTGGACGGCGTGTCCTGGCGGGTACTGCTGGAGGATCTGCAGAACGTCTATCGCCAGCTGGAGGCGGGCCAGGCCGTGCAGTTGCCGGCCAAGACCAGCGCCCTGCGCGACTGGTCGAGCCGCTTGCAGGCCTACGCCGGCAGTGAGTCGCTGCGCGAGGAACTAGCCTGGTGGCAACAGCAATTGGCCGGCCCGGCGGCGCAATTGCCAGGGTTGCAGCCGGACGGTGGCCAGCAACACCAGCATGCCCGCAGCCACAGCGTGACCCTGGATGCCGAGCGCACCCGTCAACTGCTGCAACAGGCCCCGGCGGCCTATCGCACCCAGGTCAACGACCTGCTGCTCACCGCCCTGGCCCGGGTGCTGTGCCGCTGGAGCGGGCAGCCTTCGGCTCTGGTGCAACTGGAAGGGCACGGCCGCGAGGCGTTGTTCGACGAGATCGACCTGACCCGCACCGTGGGCTGGTTCACCAGCGCCTATCCGCTGCGCCTGACGCCGTTGCAGGTGGAAGAAGCCGCCGGGCAGGGCGCCTCGATCAAGGCGATCAAGGAGCAATTGCGCGGCGTGCCGCACAAGGGCCTGGGCTATGGCGTGCTGCGCTACCTGGCCGATGACGCTTGCCGTAGTGCCCTGGCGGCGCTGCCGCTGGCGCCGGTGACCTTCAACTACCTGGGGCAGTTCGACCAGAGCTTCGGTCGCGATGCGCTGCTGCGGCCGCTGGACGAGTCAGTCGGCCCGGCCCATGCCCTGGAGGCACCGCTGCCCAACGAGCTGAGCATCGACAGCCAGGTCTACGGCGGTGAACTGGTGCTGCGCTGGACCTACAGCGCCGAGCGCTTCGAGCCCGAGCTGATCGCCGAGCTGGCAGCGGCCTACCTGGGTGAGCTGCAGAGCCTGATCGCCCATTGCCTGAAGGACGATGCCGGTGGCTTGACGCCGTCGGACTTCCCCCTGGCGCGCCTGACCCAGGCCCAGCTCGATGCCCTGCCAGTACCGGCGTCGCAGATCGAGGATGTCTATCCGCTGACGCCGATGCAGGAAGGCATGTTGCTGCACACCCTGCTGGAACCGGGTACCGGCCTCTACTACATGCAGGACCGCTACCGCATCAACAGCGAACTGGACCCCGAGCGCTTTGCCCAGGCCTGGCAGGCCGTGGTGGCCCGGCATGAAGCCCTGCGCGCCTCGTTCTGCTGGAACGTGGGCGAGGACATGCTGCAGGTTATCCACAAGCCGGGCAGCACGCCCATCGAGTACCTGGACTGGAGCGATGTGCCGGAGGCCGAGCAGGAAGCCAGGCTGCAAGCCCTGCACAAGGCCGAGCGCGAGGCCGGTTTCGATCTGCTCAACCAGGCGCCGTTCCACCTGCGGCTGATCCGTGTCGGCGCCGCGCGCTACTGGTTCATGATGAGCAACCACCACATCCTCATCGATGCCTGGTGCCGTTCGTTGCTGATGAACGACTTCTTCGAGATATACACCGCCCTGGGCGAAGGCCGCGAGGCGCAGTTGGCAGTACCGCCGCGCTACCGCGACTACATCGGCTGGCTGCAACACCAGAGCCTGGCCGAGGCGCGCCAGTGGTGGCGGCAGAATCTCGCGGGCTTCGAACGCACCACGCCGATCCCCAGCGACCGGCCATTCCTGCGCGAGCATGCCGGCGACAGCGGCGGCATGATCGTCGGCGACTGCTACACCCGGCTCGATCCACGGGACGGTGCGCAATTGCGCGAGCTGGCGCAGCAGCACCAGTTGACCGTCAACACCTTCGCCCAGGCGGCCTGGGCCCTGGTGCTGCGGCGCATGAGCGGCGACCGCGACGTGCTGTTCGGGGTCACCGTGGCCGGGCGGCCGGTGGACATGCCGCAGATGCAGCGCACCGTCGGCCTGTTCATCAACAGCATCGCCCTGCGGGTCAAGTTGCCCGAGGATGGCCAGCGCTGCAGCGTGCGCCAATGGCTGGGCCAGTTGCTGGACAGCAACATGCAGCTGCGCGAGTACGAGTACCTGCCGCTGGTGGCGATCCAGGAAACCAGCGAGCTGCCCAAGGGCCAGCCGCTGTTCGACAGCCTGTTCGTGTTCGAGAACGCCCCGGTGGAGGTCTCGGTACTGGATCGGGCCCAGAGCCTGAACGCCAGTTCGGACTCCGGCCGCACCCACACCAACTTCCCGATCACGGCCGTCTGCTACCCGGGGGACGACCTGGGGCTGCACCTGTCCTATGACCAGCGCTACTTCGAGCAGGCGACCATCGAGCGCATGCTGGGCGAGTTCAAGCGCCTGCTGCTGGCGCTGATGCAGGGCTTTAATGGCGACATGGCCGAGCTGCCGTTGCTGGGCGAGGAGGAGCGTGATTTCCTGCTGGCCGGTTGCAACCAGAGCCAGCACCAGTACCCGCTGGAGCGCAGCTACGTGGAGTTGTTCGAGGCCCAGGTGGCGGCGCATCCGCAGCGTATCGCCGCCAGTTGCCTGGAGCAGAGCCATAGCTACGCCGAGTTGAACCTGCGCAGCAACCGCCTGGGCCATGCCCTGGTGACCCAGGGCGTGGGCTTCGACCAGCCGGTGGCCCTGCTGGCCGAGCGTGGCCTGGAGCTGTTGGGCATGATCATCGGCAGCTTCAAGGCCGGGGCCGGCTACCTGCCCCTGGACCCGGGCCTGCCGGGCCAGCGCCTGGGCCGCATCATCGAACTCAGTCGTACGCCGATCCTGGTCTGTACCCAGGCTTGCCGTGAACAGGCCCAGGCCCTGCTGGACGAGTTCGGCTGCGCCGCTCGTCCGCGCCTGCTGGTCTGGGAAGACGTCCAGGCCGGGGCTGGGCGCGAGGACAATCCCGGACGCTACAGCCGTGCGGACAACCTCGCCTACGTGATCTACACCTCCGGTTCCACCGGCCTGCCCAAGGGCGTGATGGTGGAGCAACGCGGCATGCTCAACAACCAGTTGAGCAAGGTGCCGTACCTGCAACTGAGCGAGGCCGATGTGATCGCCCAGACTGCCTCCCAGAGCTTCGATATCTCGGTCTGGCAGTTCCTGGCCGCGCCGCTGTTCGGCGCTCGGGTGGACATCGTGCCCAATACCATCGCCCATGATCCCCAGGGGCTCCTGGCCCACGTCCAGGAGCAGGGCATCACTGTGCTGGAGAGTGTGCCGTCGCTGATCCAGGGCATGCTGGCCCAGGACGCCATCGCCCTGGACGGCCTGCGCTGGATGCTGCCCACCGGCGAGGCCATGCCACCGGAGCTGGCGCACCAGTGGCTGCTGCGTTATCCACGGATCGGCCTGGTCAACGCCTACGGTCCGGCGGAGTGCTCCGATGACGTGGCCTTCTTCCGCGTGGACCTGGCCTCGACCCGGGGCAGCTACCTGCCCATCGGCACGCCCACCGACAACAACCTGTTGTACCTGATGGACGAAGCCCTGGAGCTGGTGCCCCTGGGCGCGGTGGGCGAGCTGTGCGTGGCCGGTACCGGTGTCGGCCGTGGCTACGTCAGCGACCCGTTGCGTACCGCGCTTGCCTTCGTGCCCCATCCGTTCGGTGCGGCGGGCGAACGCCTGTACCGCACCGGCGACCTGGCACGCCGGCGCAGCGACGGCGTGCTGGAATACGTCGGCCGCATCGACCATCAGGTGAAGATCCGTGGCTACCGCATCGAACTGGGCGAGATCGAAGCGCGCCTGCACGAACAGCCGGAGCTGCGCGATGCCGCGGTCGGGGTGCAGGAGGGCGTCAATGGCAAGCATCTGGTGGGCTACCTGGTGGCCAGTGACTCAAGCCTGAGCCCGAGCGAATGCCTGGAGCGGATCAAGCCGCGCCTGCGCGCCGAACTGCCGGAGTACATGGTGCCGCTGCACTGGCTGTGGCTGGAGCGCTTGCCGCTCAACGCCAACGGCAAGCTCGATCGCAAGGCCTTGCCGGCCCTGGAAATCGGCCAGTTGCAGAGCCAGGACTATCAAGCCCCGGGCAGCGAACTGGAACAGACCCTGGCCGATATCTGGGCCGAGGTGCTCAAGGTCGAACGGGTGGGCGTGCGCGACAACTTCTTCGAGTTGGGCGGGCATTCCCTGCTGGCCACGCAGATCGCCTCGCGGGTGCAGAAAACCCTGCAACGCAACGTGCCGCTGCGGGCGATGTTCGAATGCAGCACGGTGCAGGAGCTGGCCGCGTACATCGACGGACTGGGGGCCAATGAAATCAGCGAGGAGAAGGTCGATCGCCTGAGCGACCTGATGGCTGAGCTGGAGGGCTTGTGACCCCAAGGGTGACGGGGCCTTGTTCGCTGGCCAGTCAGGTTCTGTTGGTCTATAGCCCCTCAAACCCTCTGTTATGATCGCGCCCGGCCCAGGTCCCGCACCTGTGCCGGGCGTTTTCATTCAAGGACCGGAACCATGGCAGAGCAGCTTTACTGGCACGATATCGAAGACACCCTGGGCCACTGGAGCGGCCTGGGCGTCGAGATCGAACCCGGCGTCACGGACAAGCCGCCGCTGTACCTGCGCACCGGCGAGAATGCCCGCTTCAAGCTGATGCACCACGACACACCGTTGTTCTGGGCCACCATTGCCTGGGACCATGGCGGTGTTTGGCTGGTGCGCAAGCCGCTGGCCGAGGGCGCTGAATGCCGGTTGCTCGCCCCCATCGACTCACCCACCGTCGAACAGCACGCGGCGTTGGCGCCCGAGCGGCGGATCAAGGCCTGGAGCCGCTATTTCGTCAGCCGTCTGGGCGCCAGTGCCCGGCACTTCCTCACCCCCGGCTACTGGCTGGCCCAGGGCCTGGTAGCGGAACCGTCCAGTACCGGCAACGGCCTGGACAAATGGCGCTTCACCTCGAGGGTCGACCCGTTGACCCACGTGCCCAGCTGGTTCCTGTATGGCGAGGACTTTCTCGACAACCTGCAACCCCAGACTCTGGAGTGGATCGACTGGTGGCACGGCGGCGGCAAGCTCATCGGCCTGCATCGCGTCGATCCACAGGCGGGGCGGCTCAAGTGGTGGCGCAAGAAGGCCCGGGAGGGCAGCCTGCCGCCGGTGCTGCTGTGGTACGTCGGCGGACTGGCGTCCTACCTGGTGATCGATGGGCACTACCGTTTGCAGGCCGCCATCGCGGAAAATCTCGCGCCGTCCTTCATCGTCCTCAGCGCTACCCGCACGCGCAATTTCACGCCGAGCCTCGAGCATCGGCAACGGGTCATGGATTCGTTGCGCAAGCGTGGCGACGCGGTGCCGCGCAACCAGGCCTTGAGTACCGAGCACCTCAACCGGGTGCTGATCCAGGCTTTCGACGATCGGCCGCACTACGTCAGCGCGACCCAAGCCTGGACCGGCAATGAACCCCGGGAACAGTGGTGCGATGAGGTGCGCCAGTGCCTGATCGAGCAGGGGCTTGAAAGCGAGGTGGACGCAGTGATTGCCCGGCGTGGCTGACGGGGCCTCTGTTATAGTCGCGCCCGCGCGCCACAGGGCAGGGGATTAGGGACAATGGTGGAACAGGCTTTCTGGCGGGATATCGAGGATCTGGCTGGCAATTGGAGCGGCCTCGGGCTGGATGTCAGGCATCCGGCCAACGGCAAGCCAAACCTGTGCCTGCTCAGTGGCGATAACCGGCGCATGCAGTTGGTCGTCGGAGACCAGACGCTACTCTGGGCCACCATGTCGCGCTGTCTCTACGGGGTGTGGCTGGTACGCAATCAGCTGCTTGGGCAACTGCCGCAGACCCTGGTCGGGCCCATCGATTCGCCCCGGGTGGAACAACATTCGCGTCTCGCCCCGTCCCTGCAGCTCAAGGCCTGGAGTCGGTTTTTCGTCCAGCAGTTGCTGCGACATCAAGCGGATTTTCTCTACCCCGGCTATTGGTTGGTGCGGGCCCTGCAGCCTGCTGCCCACCCCTGTGGGCGATCACTGCCCAGCGGTATCGACCAGTGGTACTTCAAAGGCGGCGAAGATGCCCTGAGCCATATGCCGCAGTGGACCATCGACGGCCGCAACATTCTCGACAACCAACGGCCTGGCCCGGCGCGTTGGGTCGATCTTTGGGAAGGGGGTGGCGCGGTGGTTGGCCTGCATGGCGTCGATCCGCTGGCCGGGCGCCTGAAGTGGTGGCGCAAGAAAGCCCGTGAAGGCAGCTTGCCGCCGATCCTGTTGTGGTATGTCAGCGGGCTGAACAGCTACCTGGTTCTTGACGGGCATTACCGTTTGCAGGCCGCCATCGATGAGAACCTGCCGCCGCGGTTCTTGGTGCTCAGCTCGCCGCGGGTGACGGCCTACGCGCCGAACCCGCAGGAGCAGCAGAAGGTACTGGGGGCGCTGCAGGTGCAGATCCAGCGCAAGAACCTGGAGACCGAGCGCTTGAACCAGCTGCTGATCAGCACCTTCGACGACCGGCCGTATCATGGCTTCGGCAGTCACTCGTGGGTGGGGATCGCTTCGGAGCAAGTGTGGATCGATCAGGTGAGCGGTGTTCTTGAGGAACGTGGGGAGGCTGGCGAGCTGGACGCTATCCTGGCTCGCGAAGCCCCCGAGCATGATTGATCCCTCTCGCCGTTGCCGAGTCCCGCAGGTGCTGGGTGTTCTGGCTGATTACTTGGGGCCGAGGATCTGCGGCAGCTTGCCCGGCGCCGGGGCGCCTTGCTGTTGTTGCAGCTCGCCCTTGTCATCGAGGTAGAAGATCGCCGGGGTAGCCGACAACTCCAGTTCCTCCATGAGCTTCATGTTGGCGTCGAGCTTGGCCTGGATCGCTTTGGGGATGCTTTGCAGGGGTTTCAGGTTGCTGCCCTTGCCGGCCTTCTCGTGATCCTGCAGGGCCTGGCTCGGATCCTTGGCGGCCAGCAGGGCGGCGGATTTGCCCGGGCTGTCCTCGCGGATGATGCCGACCATGATGTGCCGCAGTTGCACCTTGCCGGCCTTGACCCAGGGCCGGGCTTGTTCCCAGAACATGTTGCAGTAGGGGCAGTTGGGGTCGCTGAACAGGTAGACGATACGTGGCGCATCGGCCTTGCCGTCGGCGATCCAGTCGCTTTTCTCCAGGTTGCCCCAGACTTCCTTGGCCATCGGTGCATAGACCAGTTTCTGCAGCGGTTCGGCGCTGAGGTCCTTGCCGTCGGCGTCGTACAGGTTGCCCAGCAGCACGTGCTGGCCATCGGCGGTCAGGTACAGGGTCATGCCGCGGTTCTGGTACTGCGCGGCATAACCCTTGAGGCCAGCCGGAGCGTCGAAGCTGCCGATGATCTTGGCGCCCTTGGCTTCGATCTTGCGGATCGGCGCGGGCAGTTCCTCGGCCTGCAGCAGCGGGACATTGAGCAGTGCCGCGCCCAGGGACAGGCTCAGCAGGTGGCGGATGAAGGGCATGGGGGTTTCCTTGAGGGGGCGACCGGAGTCGGATGGATGCCGTCGAAGTTCTCCAGGGCGCGGGCCAGGCTGGCTTCCGAGAGTTCCCCGAGGTGGCTGCCCAGCAGGCGGCCGTCGGCGCTGTAGAACAGGGTGGTGGGCAGGGCCATGGAACCCACGGCCTTGCCCAGGCGGCCACTGCCGTCGAACAGTACGTTGTCCAGGTTCAGCTCCTGGGTGGCCAGGAAGGTCGCGACGCTCTGCATGCTCTCGGCCTGGTTGACGAACAGGAAGGTCAGGTCCGGGCGTTGTTGCTGGGCTTTTTCCAGCACCGGCATTTCCCGCCGGCAGGGTGGGCACCAGGTGGCCCAGAGGTTGATCACCAGCGGCCCGCCCTGGTAGTCGGTGAGCTGCACGGTGTCGCCGTTGGCGTTGCGCAGGGCCACTTCCGGCAGGCGCGTACCCTGGTCGTAGAGGCTCAGGGACAGGGTCGCCAGCAGCCAGAACGCCAGGCCGGTAGCGATCCCGGCACCCAGCGGGCGGCGCAGGGCCGGGCGTTTCCAGCCCCAGGCCAGGGCTGCCAGGAGCATGACCAGCACCCCGGGCCAGGCTAGGAAGCCGCCGTCGCGCAGGTCGATGACCATCCACAAGTCGTGCCGGTAGTGCCTCCAGTAAGCGATGACGAAACTGACCCGGGCGGCGAGCATGCCGATCAGGAACAGCGAGAACAGCACCGACTCCGGGTTGTCGCCGCCGCGCTTGGCCACGCGCCAGCCCACCAGCGTGGCCAGGGCCAGGGCACTGATCAGCAGCAGGTGGTTGAGGGCGATGGCGAAGGTGCCGATGGTAAAGGTCAGCATCAGCGGGCTTCCAGGGTCTGGGTCCAGCGTTGCAGGAAGGTCGCGGAATCCACTTCGCCGGTGATGCGCTGGCTGCGGCGTTCGCTGCCATCCGGGCCGATCCACAGCATGCTGGGCGGTCCCGGTACCTTGTAGCGGCCGAGCAGTTCGCGGCCGTCGGCATTATCCAGGGTCACGTCCAGGCGCAGCAGGCGCACGTCCTTCAGGGCCTCGAGGACCTGGGGCTGGCCGAATACGGTCTTCTCCATGATCTTGCACGACACGCACCAGTCGGCGTAGTAGTCCAGCAGCACCCACTGGCCCCGGGCCTGGGCGCTGTCCAGGGCGCCTTGCAGCTCGGCAGGCGTCTTGACCGTGGTGAAGGCGTCGTGGGCACTGGCGTTGCTGGCGGGGGCGCCGCCGCTATAGACCTTCAGCGGGTGCAGCAGGTCGTCGCTGCCGCCAGCGGCGCCCACCAGCAGCACGCTGCCCCAGATGCCGAACAGCAACGCACCGGCACCGAACAGGTGCAGCAGGCGCCCGGCGATCGCCCGTTGCTGCCAGGCGCAGTAGGCCAGGACCAGGGCCAGGGCACCCCACAGGCCGATCCACAGGCTGGCGTTCAGCACCGGACGCAGCATGTAGATGGCGGTGCCGAGGAAAAGGATGCCGAACACGCCCTTGAGCAGGTTCATCCAGGGGCCGGGCTTGGGCAGGAAGCGGTTGCCCAGGGTCACCAGCAGCAACAACGGCAGGCCGATGCCCAGGCCCAGGGCGAACAGCGCCAGGCCGCCAAACAGGGCATTGCCGGTCTGGGCGATATACAGCAGGCCGCCCGCCAGGGGCGCGGTCATGCACGGGCCGACCAGTAGCGCGGACAGGGCGCCGAGGACCCCGCAGCCGATCAGGCTGCCGCCCTGGCGCTGGCGGCTGGCACCCTCCAGGCGATCACGCAGGAACGCCGGCATCTGCAACTCGAAGAAGCCGAACATCGGCAAGGCCAGCAGCACGAACAAGGCGGCGAAGCTGCCCAGGACCCAGGGTTGCTGCAGCCAGGCTTGCAGGTTGCTGCCCAGCAGGGCGGCGATCACGCCCATGCCGGCGTAAACCAGGGCCATGCACAGCACATAGCTGGAAGCCAGGGCCAGGCCTCGGCGCGGGCTGGCGCCGCTGCCCACCACCATGCCGGCGAGGATCGGCAGCATCGGCAGCGAGCAGGGCGCGAAGGCCAGTAGCAGGCCGAAGCCGAAGAACGCCAGCAGGCCCAGGCCCCAGGATTTCTGTTGCAAGTCGTTGGCCAGCAACTGGTCCTGGGCCGCCGCGGTGCCGCTCTGGGCGCTAGCGTTGGCCACCACGACCGGGGCTGCGCCCAGGTCCACTTCCAGGGTTTGCGGTGGGTAGCACAGGCCGGCGTCGGCGCAGCCTTGCCAGCCCAGCTTGACCTTGCCCGTGGCGGTGGCCGGGAGCTTCACCTCCAGGCCCTGGCTGGACACGGTCTGGGCCCCGAAGAATTCGTCGCTAAGGGCCTTGCCCGCCTGCCAGCCCGGCTGGCCCCCGGGGTGGAGGCCGTCGGACTTCAGGCGTTTCTGGGAC